>CAMHBN010000016.1 GCA_946183385.1 uncultured Ruminococcus sp. | reverse complement strand
GCCCGTATTGATGACGAAGCCGCTGTGCTTCTCGCTTACCTGCGCTCCGCCGCGGCTGAAGCCCTTGAGTCCGCACTGGTCTATCAGCAGGGACGCGTAGCTGCCCTCGGGGCGCTTGAAGGTGCTTCCCGCGCTTGGGTATTCGAGCGGCTGCTTCGAGCTGCGCTTCTGCATACACTCCGTCATAGCCGCCTTTATCGCGGCAGGCTCGCCCTTGGCGAGCTTCATGGTCACGGAGGTGATTATGCAGTTTCTGTCCGAGAATGCGCTGTGTCTGTACGAGAGAGCCATATCCTCTGCGTTTATGGTGCGGATATTGCAGTCCTCGTCGATGTACTGAGCCGAGACTACCACGTCCTTCATCTCGCTGCCGTAGGCTCCCGCGTTCATGTACAGGGCTCCGCCGACAGTGCCGGGGATACCGAAGAGGTTCTCCATGCCCGTAAGTCCATGCTGCTGGGCGTGGACGCAAGCCGACGCGAGCAGAGCTCCCGCCTGACACTTTATGGTGTCGCCCTCGACCGTAATGCCCGCGAAATCGCTGCCTATGAGAAGTATCACGCCGTCGAAGCCTTCATCGGACACGATGATGTTGCTGCCTCTGCCGAGTATGCCGTATCTTATGCCGTTTGCCTTCAGGTATTTCAGCAGCTCCGCCGCCGAAACGGCTGAGTTCACGCTGACGAGCGCTCTGCACGGTCCGCCTATGCGGAATGTGGTGTACTCCCTGAGCGGGCACTCGCGCTTTATCTTGCAGCCCAGCTTGTCGCAGAGGGCTGTCAGTTCACTAATATTGATCATGTCTCTCACCAAGCCATATCAGAATGATTCGTAGTTTCTTACCGTTTCCTTGGGGTCTGATTCCATGCCGAGCCTGTGGAGAAGCTCCTGCGCGGCATTGTAGCCCATTTTCTTCTGTCTGTTGTTCATAGCTGCAACTTCCAGTATTACCGCGAGGTTACGACCCGGCTTTACGGGTATGGTCAGCGACGGTATCTTTACTCCGAGCAGGCTGACGTACTCCGTATCCACGCCCATTCTGTCGTAGACCTTCTCCGAGTTCCACTGCTCCAGCTCTACCACGAGGTCGAGCTTCTCGGTCATCTTTACGGCACCGATACCGAACAGCCTGCGGGCGTTGATGATACCGATACCGCGCAGCTCGAGGAAGTGGCGGATATTGTCGGGAGAGCTGCCCACAAGGCTGATATTCGACACCTTGCGTATCTCCACCGCGTCGTCCGCAACAAGTCTGTGTCCGCGCTTTACGAGCTCGATGGCAGTCTCGCTCTTACCTACGCCGCTCTCGCCCGTGATGAACACGCCCTCGCCGTATATCTCGATGAGTACGCCGTGACGGGTAACTCTCGGGGCAAGGTTGAGGTTGAGGAAGGCGATGAGTCCCGACATGAAGTTGGACGTGCTCTCCTTGCTTCTCAGGAGCGGCACCTCGTACTCCTTCGCCAGCTCCAGCATCTCCGCGAAGTAAGGGAGCTCACGCGTGATTATCAGTGCGGGGAGCCTCTGCGCGAACAGGAGCTGCAAACGCTCTCTTCTCGTCTTCTCGTCGATGGTCGAGAGGTAGGCGAACTCCATCTTGCCGATTATCTGTATGCGCTCGGGGTTGAAGTACTCGTAGAAGCCCATGAGCTGCAAGCCCGGACGGTTGACGTCGTTCTCGCTTATGAGTATCTCCTCGGGATTCTTGTGTGTGTGGATGACTTCAAGCTGGTATTCGTCGATTATCTTCTGCAGTGATACCGTAAAATTCTCTGCCATAGTTTTTCTCCGTTCTCCGAGTTGTCGGACGTTATTTCATCAGCCGATGACGAACGAGCTGTACCCGCGCGCGGCTGCCTTATCCTTTGCTGTCTTGAGCTCCTCGGCAGTCGCCGCAGAGCCGCTTATCCTTACCGTTACGTTGAAATCCGTCAGCCTGTCGCTGAGGAAGCCGAGGCACTTCTCGGTCATCTCGGCGGGTGTGCCCTCGAATTCGTAGAGCATCTTCCCGTCGGAAACGCCCTTTTTCAGCTCGTCTGTGTCGATGTTGAGCACTACCGTGTTCGCGGACAGCAGCTGTGCATTGAGGACGTCGCTGTTGCCTCTGAGCATATCCGCAGCCGACACTCCCACGTACATGGAAGCTCCGCCCGATACCGACTTCTCATAGAAGAGGTTGGCAGCAGAGGTCAGCGCGAGGAAGCGGTCAGTCCTGCCGTACTGCTCGTCGAGGAGGGCAAGGTCGGACTCCCTGAAATAGGGATACATGATATCGGTGCACACGACCTTCCCGAAGCCTGCGTCGGTCGCCTCGCCGATGATGTCGGTGATGTAGGTGAGCGCCTCCTCCGAGGTCGGGGCCGTCCACGGAGCTCCGCCGTGCTGAGGGTCGTTGTCCACCCACTGTGAGCCGTCGTCCACGGTGACATAGCCCGCCAATGGCAGGTAGGTCGGGAGCTGATTATCGCAGAAGGTGCTTATCTCAGCCGCGGGCTTGAAGCCGCTGTCCTCGATAGCCTTGACTATGTCCGCGAGCGAGAGCGTCGAGCTGACAGCTCCGCAGGCGACAGCCGCCTGATTCGTCGTGGCGTAGTAAATTTTGCCGCCTCTTGCCTTGAGCGGCACCTCCACGTACTCTATCCCCGCGTCGCGCGGAACAGCGCTGAGAGCGGTCTGCAATGCCGCCGCATTCACCATATCCGTGGGGACAAGTCCCGCCGCGGTGAACTTCTCGGGAGCCTTCGGAGCTCCCTCCGTGGGAGAGGTGCTGCCCTCGGGGACTGTCCCGCCCGTTGTCTCGGCAGCGGAGGTGGTGTCCTCCTCGGGCTTGTCGCCCTTGTGCTGGGTGTAGTTGATGACGGGCTCGGCGACGCTGTAGCCGATAAAGCCTATCCCGCCGATGAGAAGCACGGTCAGAGCCGCCGACAGAATCTTTCCCATCGGGCTCTTGCCGTAGTAGTTCTTCTCCTTGGTCTTGTATATTTTCCTTCCTTTATGTTTCCTTTTCATCTTTTGTTCTCCGTTATTTGGGATTGTTTCTTTCTCTGTAGGGGCGAACATTGTTCGCCCGCAATAAATGCGATGTGTCTGCCAACGGACGCGCAATGCGCGTCCCTACAATCGGTTGCCGCGGGGTTGGCGGTGCATTGACGGGCGGATGATATCCGCCCCTACACGATGTCGCCGCGGGTCTGGCGGTGTATTGGCGGGCGAACAATGTTCGCCCCTACCTGAGGGCATACACCGCCATTGATATCAGTCCGAGGTATACCAGCATCGCGGGGAAGCCCCTGAACGAGGCGGGCACCTTCGCGGAGTTGAGCTTGCGGTAGGCTGCCGTCAGTATGAAAGCAGCCAGTATGAAGCCCGTACCTGCCTCCGCACCCGAGAGCACGAACCTGATGAACGTGTTGAGCTCGGGGTAGGCTTCCGCGCGCTCCGTGATAGTGAAGAGCGTGCCCATCACCGCGCAGTTGAATGCCGATATATGGACGTATTTCCTTGCCGTGGCAAAGCTTGCGAAGTCGGTGTAGTACAGCACCGCGAGGAACAGCACGTATATCGCGCCTATTATTAATGTGTAGAAGAGCAGTGTCAGGTCGGCGGCGGAATGCGGGAGTATGCGGTTTATGGTGTATGCTGCTCCCGAGCCGACAGACGTGAACACCGTTATGGTTATCGCCGTCCACAGGAGGTTCTTCCTGTTGCCTGCCGCTATGAAGAGGGTGCTCGTACCGAGCGCCTGTGTGAGTATCAGATTGGTCGCCAAGAGCGTGACGAGCTCAGTTACCAGAAACATTCCCGTCACCTCCCGTTTCGTTTTCGCGCCTTATCACCGAGCGCACCTTCCTGTACAGACCGCAGAGCAGTCCGAGGAATATGAAGCCGCCGAAGGGCAGTCCCAGACCGCTTATCAGCGTGTCGGCGTCAACGAGCCTGCCGTTTATCGTGCCGTAGGCGAGGAGCTCCCTGAGGAATGCCGTGACTATCATCACCGCGTCAAAGCCGAGGATATAGAACACCAGCGAGGCTATCATAGTGCCGCGCTTCATGCGGGCGAACTTGGTCTCCGACTGCACCACTATGAGCGAATTCACCGCCAGCAGCGGGAAGTATATGCCCACGCGGGTTATCACGTCGGGGAAGAATTCGCGTGCGACCGTCCTGACGGGGATATACACTACCGAGGCTATCACCGCGCGTATGATTATCTTAGCCGCGTAGGGAAGCCTCTTCGGCACGAACGAGCCCAGTATGACCGACAAGAACGTTATCGCCGAGAAGTCCGTCAAATACGGCTGTTTTCCTATTCTTCATCGGGCAAAGCCTCCTCTCCGTCAGCTTCTGCCTGCTCCTGTGCCTGTGCGAGCTCTATGCGCTTCTCGAGGTTCTTGAAGCCGAGCGCCACGGGCGTGAACAGCAGCGATACGAGGACTATCGCGTTCTCCTTCGCTGTCGTGATGACCAGTATATACGAGAACATCGCCGCAAAGAAGCCGTAGAAAAAGGCGAAATACTCACGCTTCGGAGCTATGCGCCTGTCGGCGGTGATGTACACCGACGCAAACAGCACCATATTGCAGCAGAGCGTGTACTTCACGGAATCAAGCCTCGTGTGCGAGGCGGGCACTATCAGTGCGAGCAGCACTGTCGCCGATATCGAGCCGATAAAGGCTCCCGCGGATATGGAGCGCCTCAGCAGCAGCACCACTGCCGCCACCGCGAGGAGAAGTATGCTCACCGCGCCCGCAGCTCCGCTGACATTGCCGAGCAGGAGCTCGAAGTCTGTAGCGCTCATCTTGCCCGTGATATTGAAGCTGTGGCTCGCCGAGCTGACGAGGTTTGCCGCCTTGTCAAGGACGCCCGTGCGGGTGTGGGGCTCGGGGAACATCAGCAGCTGGTTCTTCCACGAGGTGTACATGAATACATAAGCCGCAGCCGCAGGTGAGAATATCATATTCAGCCTGCCGCCGAAAATATTCTTAGCCGCCACAACTGCAAACACGCACGCTATCGCTGCCGCCTTCATGTCAAATAGAGCAGGCAGCATGAGTGCGATGATAAGCGCGTCGGACACGCAGGTGAGGTCGTCCGCCGTGAACTTTCTCCCCATAAGGCGCAGGGAGACAAGCTCCGCTATGACCGACGCCGCCACGCACACGCCGCCGAGCACGAATGCCCGCACGCCGTAGTAGAAGCAGTCCATCAGCCACAGGGTCAGCAGCGTGACCATCACATCTATCCAGATAAAGCGTTCGGTCTTGACTTTGGTCTGCATCAGGCGTCTCCCTTTATCTTTCTGACAGCCTCGGTCATGTCCTCAGCCCTGAACAGGCAGCTTCCCGAGACGAGCACGTTCGCGCCCGCCTCCCTGACTATCGGAGCGGTCTCGTAGTTTATGCCGCCGTCCACCTGAACGTCGCAGGCAAGTCCTTTTTCGGCTATTCTGCGGCGGATAAGGCGTACCTTCTCCACCGTTTCGGGTATGAAGCTCTGACCGCCGAAGCCCGGCTCAACGGTCATGACGAGGAGCATATCCACGTGCGGGAGTATATCATAGACGCTCTCGGCGGGCGTTTTCGGCTTTATCGCAACAGCGGGCTTTGCTCCCGCCGAGCGTATCGCTTCTATGGTAGCGCGGACATCGCTTTCGCTCTCGCTGTGGAAGCTGATGATGTCGGCTCCCGCCCTCGCGAACTCCCGCACGTATCTGAGCGGGTCTGTTATCATGAGGTGCACGTCGAGGGTCATGTCCGTGACGCGCCTTATCTGCTCGAGAACGGGCAGTCCGTAGGTGATGTTATTCACGAACACGCCGTCCATGACGTCGAAGTGGAGCATATCCACGCCGCTCTCACCGAGCCGCGCTATCTCGCTTTTAAGGTCAAGCAGGTCGGCACTCAGCACCGACGCCGAAATATAATTCTTCAAATTATCACTTCCTGTAATTCATACACTTCTATTATATCACACGCCCGCAAAAAAAGCAACATCTTTTTGCGCGCACTGTACACTGATACCTTGATATCTTGATATCTTGATTGATTAAAAGAAAAAAATTTCTCTGATAATCAACGGTTTTCCATTGATAAAATGCCTTTTCCGCACCCCTTATAGGAAGCGATTCCGAAATCAAAATCAAGGAGGACAATTATATGTCACTGGAAAACTGGGAAATACGCACGATGAACGACTTCCTCACATCGGAGACAAAGTGGCTGTGGTATCCCTATATCCCGCTCGGGAAGGTCACTATCATTCAGGGCGACCCGGGAGAGGGCAAGACCACTCTTGCGCTGAATATAGCGGCTATGGTATCCAACGGCAAGATGTTCGGCTCGGAGGAGACAGGCGAGCGCGGCAGGGTCATATTCCAGAGCGCCGAGGACGGCATTTCCGATACCGTAAAGCCCCGTCTTATCGCCGCGGGAGCCGACCTCTCGATGATATTCAATATCGGTGAGGAGGCTGTGCCCCTCTCGTTCCTGAGCGACAGGCTCGAGGAGGCTATACAGATGGTACAGCCCAAGCTCGTCATACTCGACCCCATTCAGGCTTACCTCGGAGCAGATGTGGATATGCACCGCGCCAATGAGATACGTCCCGCTATGAGCAGGCTCTCTGCGCTTGCCTATACCTACGAGTGCGCGATAGTGCTGATAGGTCACCTCAACAAGAATATGGGCGCTAAATCTGCGTACCGCGGACTTGGTTCCATAGACATCACAGCTGCCGCAAGAAGCGTGCTTTTAGTAGCGAGGGAAAAGACCGACAAGCAGGTCAGGGTGGTCTTTCACATCAAGAGCAGTCTTGCTCCCGAGGGAGACACCGTTGCTTTCAGGCTCGGCGAGGGCAACAGCTTCACTTACATCGGCAGACACAAAGCCGACCTCGATTCCCTGCTGTCGGGAGGCTCGGGCGCTCCTACGCTGGCGGATACAGCCGAGGATCTTATAAGGGATATGCTCGCAGAGGGCGAGTGTCCCGCGGCTGATATCTACAAAGCCGCCGAGGAGGCGGGGATAGGCAAAACTCCGCTCAACTGCGCCAAGAAGGAGCTCGGGGTCAAATCGAGGAAGGTCGGGGACAACTGGGTATGGCTCCTGCCGTGACATCCGCACTTTAACGTGCTGAGCCAAGATATCAAGATATCAAGATATCAAGATATCAAGATATCAAGGTATCACCGCGAGCCCTACCATAATGCGGACTTCCCGCAGAAAATGCTTGACAAGCTCAAAATGATATGGTATAATAGTATCACCGTGTACTTGGAACAGGGCGTGTCCTCGAGAATCACCCTCTTCTACGTTGGCGGAAATATATTTTAAGAGGTGCTTTTCAATGCTCAGAAAAGAAGAAAAGACAGCCGTTATCGAGGCTAACAGAACCAGTGCTAACGACACAGGCTCACCCGAGGTGCAGATCGCTATCCTCACAAAGAGAATAAACGACCTCAACGCACACCTCAAGATCCACAAGAACGACCACCACAGCAGAAGAGGTCTTCTCAAGATGGTAGGTCACAGACGTAACCTTCTCGCTTATCTCAAGAAGAAGGACATCAACAGATACCGTGCTGTCGTAGAGAAGCTCGGTCTGCGTAAGTAATTATACGTCCATGAAGGCAGAGGGGCAGCCCCCTTCTGCCTTTACGTCTTTACTCACAAATCTATGCAGATGTGCTTTTAGCATTAAACTGTAGCTCACGTGACCCCGCGGCAACCTAATGTAGGGGCGGATAATTAAGCAGCACACCAAATCTTTGATTTGGATTGTGATGCTATATGCAGCTTTGCTGTAATCCGCCCCTACAGGGATACGCCGTGAGTTAGAGTTTATTGCTAAAGCCTCTGCAAAAAAAATCAACAGGAGGCATAACAATGTTCGAGAATTACAGAACCTTTGAAACAACCTATGCAGGCAGACCGCTCATCGTCGAGACGGGCAAGACCTGCGGTCTCTCCAACGGCTCGTGCTGGGTGCGCTACGGCGAGACAGTAGTAATGGCAAACGTAACAGCAAGCGCAAAGCCCAGAGAGGGCGTTGACTTCTTCCCGCTGTCGGTAGACTACGAGGAGAGGCTCTACTCCGTAGGAAAGATACCCGGAAGCTTCACAAAGCGCGAGGGCAAGCCCACAGAAAAGGCTATCCTCACAAGCCGCTGCGTAGACAGACCTATCCGTCCCCTCTTCCCCAAGGACATGAGGAACGACGTTTCCGTAGTTATGACGGTGCTCGCTGTAGAGCCCGACAACTCGCCCGAGATCGCGGGTATGATAGCTACTTCCATCGCAATCTCTATTTCCGATATCCCGTGGAACGGTCCTATCGCAGGCATCAACGTGGGTCTTGTTGACGGCGAGATTGTCCTCAACCCCACACTCGCTCAGAGAGAAAAGACAGACCTCGTGCTCACGGTTGCGGGTACTGCCGAGAAGATAGTCATGATAGAGGCAGGAGCCAACGAAGTCCCCGAGGACACGATGCTCAACGCTATCCTCACAGGTCACGAGGAGATAAAGAATATGGTCGCCTTCATCAGCGACATACAGAAGCAGATAGGCAAGCCCAAGTTCGCATTCGAGTCAATGGAAGTTGACCACGATATGTTCGACGCCATCGAGGCTTTCGCAGCAGACCGCGTAAAGGTCGCTCTCGATACCAACGACAAGACAGTCCGCGACGCAAGACTTGCACCCATAGTGGACGATATCCACGGCAAGTTCGACGAGCAGTACCCCGAGCAGACTGCTATGATTGACGAGTGCATATACAAGCTCCAGAAGAAGATAGTCCGCAACTGGCTCTACGAGGGCAAGCGCGTTGACGGCAGAGGCATAGACGAGATACGTCCCCTCGCAGCCGAGGCAGGCGTTCTCCCGAGAGTTCACGGTTCGGGTCTCTTCACAAGAGGTCAGACACAGGTGCTCACTATCGCCACACTCGGACCCGTCAGCGACGCTCAGCGCATAGACGGTCTCGACGAGGAAGAGTCCAAGAGATATATGCACCAGTACAACTTCCCGAGCTACTCCGTTGGCGAGACAAAGCCCAGCCGCGGACCCGGACGCCGCGAGATCGGTCACGGCGCACTCGCCGAGAGAGCTCTTGCTCCCGTTATCCCGAGCATTGAGGAGTTCCCCTACGCTCTCAGACTTGTATCCGAGGTTCTCTCCTCCAACGGCTCTACCTCACAGGGCTCGATATGCGGCTCCACGCTCGCTCTCATGGACGCAGGCGTGCCGATAAAGGCTCCCGTAGCAGGTATCTCCTGCGGTCTTATCACCAAGCCCGACAGCGACGAGTTCATGACAATGGTGGACATTCAGGGTCTTGAGGACTTCTTCGGCGATATGGACTTCAAGGTAGGCGGTACTCACAAGGGTATCACAGCCATTCAGGTCGATATCAAGGTTGACGGACTTACACCCGCTATTATAAAGGAAGCATTCGAGAAGACCCGCAAGGCTCGTATCTACATCCTCGACGAGATAATGCTCAAGGCTATCCCCGAGCCCAGAGCCGAGGTGAGCAAGTACGCTCCCAAGATGCTCCAGACAAAGGTACCCGTAGAGAAGATACGCGAGGTAATCGGCAGCGGCGGAAAGGTAATCCAGAAGATATCCGCTGACTGCGACGTCAAGATCGACATCAACGACGAGGGCAACGTATTCATCAGCGGCATCAACGGCGAGAACGCACGCAAGGCTCTCCAGATAGTTGACACTATCGCGAATGGTCCCGAGGTGGGAGCTATCTACCGCGGCAAGGTCGTTCGCATCATGGAGTTCGGCGCATTCGTTGAGATAGTACCCGGTATGGACGGACTCGTTCACATCTCGAAGCTCGACAAGCAGCGCGTAGAGAAGGTAGAGGACATCGTATCCATCGGCGACGAGATAGTCGTAAAGGTAACGGAGATTGACCGTCAGGGTCGTATCAACCTCTCCCGCAAGGACGCTCTCGCAGACATCGAGGCAAAGAAGAATAACGGCTGATAACATCAGATAAGCAAAAGGGCAACCGCTATGGTTGCCCTTTATTTTATTGTAGGGGCGGATATTATCCGCCCGCAATAAACCGAAAAACCCACGGCAACGTCCTGTAGGGGCGGGCGCCCTCGCCCGCCCGCAAAATCCGAACACGGCGGCGGTTGCATAATTGGCGGGACGCCGAGGGCGGCGTCCCCTACAATTCGTTTCACGTCAGATATTACGAATGGCACGGGCGGATAATATCCGCCCCTACAGAATGTTGCAGAAAATTTACAAAAAGGTATTGACAAACGGGAACAAACGTGATATCATAAGGGTGTAACAGATGTACTACCCGATATAGTACACCCCCAACAGAAAGGAGGCAGTATATGTTTTCTATCGACCTTACCAGCAGGACGCCCATCTATGAGCAGATCTACGAGAATATCATCGGGCTCATCGTCAGGGGCAATCTCGCCGAGAACGACCAGCTCCCCAGCGTGCGTGCCTTCGCCAAGGACGCGGGCGTCAACCCCAACACCGTCGCCAAGGCGTATCAGGAGCTCGAACGCACGGGCATCATCTACTCCGTACCCGGACGCGGAAGCTTCATCGCCAAGCCCGACAGCGCCGTATTTCAGGGAGCTGTCCTCGCAGATTTTGACAGCGCGGCTCAGTCCTGTGCCGACCGGGGCATAGACAAGCAGCTACTCGCGGAACATCTCGACAATATCTACAATAATCACGGGAAAGGAGAACAGCTATGATCGAGCTAAAAAATACCGTCAAGAAGTTCGACAGCTACACCGCCCTGAACGGCGTTGACCTGAAAATAGAAAAGGGCACGGCTTTCGGACTCCTCGGCTCGAACGGCGCGGGCAAGTCAACTATCCTGCGTCTGCTGTCGGGCATATATCAGCAGGAGAGCGGTGAAGTCCTCATCGACGGCGAGCGCGTTTACGACAACGTCGCCGCAAAGCAGAAGGTCTTCTTCATCAACGACGAGACCGTCCAGTTCGGAGGCTACACCCTCAAGGGACTCAAAAACTACTACAAGGCATTCTACCCCAACTTCTCGGAGGAGCTGTTTGAATCCCTCCGCAAGCGCATAAACCTGCCGCTGAACAAGAAGATAAACACCTTCTCGAAGGGTATGAAGAGGCAGGCTATCGTGATAATCGCCCTCGCGTGCAGGACGGACTACCTCCTCCTCGACGAGGCTTTCGACGGTCTCGACCCCACTATGCGTATCATCGTCAAGAAGATGCTCGTGGACGCTATGCTCGACCGTCAGCTCACCACCGTCATCTCCTCGCACAACCTCAAGGAGATAAACGAGGTCTGCGACACGGCAGCTCTGCTCCATAACGGAAAGATAGTCTTCTCGCGCGAGATAGACAGCCTCAAGGGCGAGGTGCACAAGATACAGGCGGTCTTCCCGAAGCAGCCCGACGGTACTCCCGCAGAGTACACCAGGGAAGACTTTGCCGCAACGGGTCTGGAGATACTCCACTTCGAGAAAAGCCAGAGTATATACTACATCATCGCCAAGGGCGACGAGGACACCGTAAGAGCTGCGTTTGCTCCCAAGGAGCCGCTGCTCCTCGAAATGATACCCCTTACTCTTGAAGAGATATTTATTTATGAACTGGAGGTGCTCGGTTATGACAGCAACGACATCAGCGGCAGCTAAAAGCTTCTTCGGCAAGCGCTTTGTGACCGACATACTCGAAAACAAGAAGATACTTATCATCAACTTCGTTCTCGAAACACTCGGACTGCCCGTGATATCGGTCGTAGTGCTCATCGCCGCATATTTAGACAAGCTCAACGACACAAGCGACCAATACATCGACTGGACGCTCTTCCTCCTGCCGTTCGTCTTCATCGGCGCGGGAGCCATCATCATCAGCATACTGCTCGGCTTCGTGATAGCCCTCTTCCACTACAACTACCTCTACAGGAAACCGCTCGTGGATATGCACTACTCGCTCCCGCTGAGCAACACCCAGCGATTCTTCGCCGACTATATCTCGGGACTTGCGATATACCTCGTTCCTGTGGTGATATCCGTTATCCTCAGCTTCGTGATACTCACGGTCGGCAACGTCTTCCTTGACATCGAGGGCTTCTGGGACATATTCCCGCACGTTATCAAGTCGGGAATGATAGTTGTCGTAGGCATGATAATGCTCTACACCATCTCGGTGTTCGCGATAACCTTCTGCGGAAGCACCTTCGAGGCTATATTCAGCATCATCGCCGTAAACTCCATCATCCCCGCGACCATCGGCTGCGTATGGCTCGCTATCGTCACCACAGCTCCCTACGGAATGGTCGGCGAGAGCATCTTCTACAGCCCCGTTTTCACGGCGACCTCGCCTCTCGGAGCAACGATATACTTCTTCTACTATATGTTCAACGCGAACTGGACCGATATGTATACGCTGAGCAGCTTCGACAGGTCGATGTACATCCGCTGGATGATGATCGCCTGCGTTGTGACAGTCGTGTACCTCATCGCCGCCTTCCTGCTCTACAAGCTGAGAAAGGCTGAGAGCGTATCCAAGCCCTACGTATACAAGTCCTTCTTCTACGCAGTGGGCGCCATGACCGTATTCTGCATCATGACAGTGCTCCTCGCGATACGCATAAACCTCATCTCCGCTGTAATCTCGGGCGTTATCATCTGCGGTATCGGCTGGTTCATCATGGAGGTCATCGCAAGACGCGGCTTCAAGCGCTTCTGGACAGCTCCCCTCGGCTTCATCGCCGTAATGGGCAGCGTGTTCCTTATCTGCGGCTTGTGCAAGGTCACCGACGGCTTCGGAGCTCCCCGCCACGTGCCCGCGGCTATCAGCGTTGAGTCCGTATCCATAGACGTGAACAACGCATCGCTGCTGCCTCATAAAGATTCAGAGTTCAGGGACAAGAACGTCATCAAGGCTGTGACAGCTCTCAACAAGGACGCTGTTGACAGACACTTCCACTTCGACAAGTACACATACAACACCATCGACAAGATAGACTCCGAGAACGACAAATACGACGTTCAGCGCGTAGAGATAACATACCAGACAATCTACGGCTCGACCGTAAAGCGCGAATACACGGTAATGAGCTCTATGCTCAGCGATGTAGTCGAGGCGATACTCTGCTCGGACGAATACGCGGAAGAGGCTGCTACAGAGGTGGCTCTCGCTTCGATCAACGACGGCACCTCCAAGTACTACGGCAGCTACACCACGGCTCAGAAAGAGGGAAAAGGCGGCAGACTTGCCGTTGCCAACAAGGTAAACAAGAACGTCTCGACCATCGCTCTCAGCAGCAAAGGACTCGAGGAATTCAGAAAAGCCTATATGCAGGACCTCAGGGATATGACTCCCGAGGAGCTCAGGGAAGGCAGCGTATACTGCTATCTGCCCAACAACTACTGGGTGCTCGATTCCTTCGCTAATACCAAGGCTTTCCTCGCCGACCACGACGTTGAGGTCAGCGCGATAAGGGAGTCCGACATCTCCACCCCCGGCTACAATAACGCAAATCTGAGTGTAATAAACAAGCCTGGATTCTACTCCAGACCCAAGAACTTCTTCGGCAAGGATGACAGCTACTCAAGCTATTATTACACCTACTCCTACTACTACGACGGCGACGATGTCAACAAATACTCAGAGGTCGATGCGATAACGAACGCCTTCACGGATACAAGCAGCTACCACTATTCGAGCTCAAGCAGCGTCAGCGATTCACAGTTCGTCAGTGAGGAAGCGGCAGCTCTCATAAATGCGGCAACTCCCATAATCATCGGCGAGATGCCCATAGCCATACTCCACATCGAATCGAACACGCTCTATCTCCGCGATACGACCGAGAACAGAGCGCTCCTCAAGGCTTACTACTACGGTGCGTAAACAAAAGAAATGAAATATATAAAAATGCTGTTCGGCGGCATTGAAATGACATGGAAACGCCTGCTGTTACTGTCTGTAGCAGCAGGTATCATTTCAGGCGGACTGCTCTGCATACCCGTCCTTGAAGACACGTCCCTCACCGACAACGGCGCAAGCTTTGAATGGTGGATATTCCTCGCGATAGTCATCATCACGAACTGTAAAAAGCCGCTCGAAGCCGCCTGCAAGACCTTCGTCTTCTTCCTCATAAGTCAGCCGCTCATATACCTCGTGCAGGTGCCGTTCTGCTGGCTCCACTGGGGCATATTCGGCTACTACCCCGAGTGGTTCCTGATGACCCTGCTCACCTTCCCCGGAGCCTTCCTCGGCTGGTTCGTGACCAAGAAAAAGTGGTACAGCCTGCTGATACTCTCGCCTATGCTGTATATGCTTGCGGCGACGTGCATGGGCTACCTCCACGGGACGCTCTATGTGCCTCCGCGGCACAGCCTCACGGAGCTGTTCTGCGTGGCAGTGATGTTCGCACCGGTGCTCGGCATATTCGAGGACAAGCGCCTCATTATCGCGGGCTGCGTGCTCAATACCGCACTGCTGACGGCGTGCTTCTTCACGGAAGTCTACGGTCAGCCGTTTATGTCGTGCAGTATGCAAGGCAGGGAAATAGACCCCGATATGACCTACACGGCGACCTCCTCCGACGAGGACATCGTAAGGCTCCGCTACGAGGACAAATACGAGCCGCACGGCTGGCAGACGGAGTTCTACAAGCGCGGCACTGCCGAGATAACCCTCACGGGCGAGGACGGCAGCAGGCTCGTGTACGAGGTCACATTCGGCGACGATTACTACACCGACTTCAATTTAAAGGAGCAGTATGCTGCTCCGTAAGGCAGGAAGATACTATGAAAAACCTCACCATTGCACTTGTAATTGCGTCTGCGCTGACACTGTGCTCATGCGGAAAGGTCACTGACGAGCCGCTCCCCGACAATGCGGCGGCGTTTGCG
>CAMHBN010000015.1 GCA_946183385.1 uncultured Ruminococcus sp. | reverse complement strand
TCCGACGATATTATGATGATTACAAACGACGGAACGATCATTCGGATTCCCGTCACCCGAGGATAAGGACCTGTTCGGTACACTGCTACAACAACTACTTCGACGGCAACGCCAAGTATGGCGTGGGCGTTACCATGGGAGCTTCCTGCTTCGTCGAGAACAACTACTTCCGCAACTGTCCCGACCCGATGCTCATATCAATGCAGGGCTCTGACATCGCCGGCGGCGGCAAGGGCACGTTCTCGAGCGAGGACGGCGGCATTATCAAGTCGTTCGGCAACTATATGACAGGTCAGAAGGCTTACGTCACATACCAGAAGGACGGCACGGAGTTCGACGCGTATGAGGCTTCCTCGCGCAATGAGAAGGTACCCGCAAATGCAAAGGCTAAGCAGGGCGGCACCACCTACAACAACTTTGACACAGATTCGAGCATAATGTACAGCTACACTCCCGACAGCGCAGATAAGGTGCCCGCTATCGTCATGGCAGGTGCGGGACGCGTTGACGGCGGCGACTTCAAGTGGACGTTCAACAACTCCGTTGACGACGCAAGCTCCGACGTGAACGAGGCTCTCAAGAGCGCACTCGTCAGCTACAAGGACAAGATAACGGCTATCGGAAGCGGCTTCAAGGAGGACAACACTCCCACTCCCTCTGTTACGACCACAACCGTAACTCAGCCCGCGGTAACAACTACACAGGCTCCCGCGGTTACGGATATCCCCACGACTACAACTACGACAACAGCGTCACAGGGCACATATACTCCTCCCACGACGAACGGAAAGTACCCCTTCAGCGGAAGCAACGTTATCTTCGCTTCGCCAAGCGGCGGCGGAGACGGCAAGTCTGCAAACTCGCCCACCGATGTCCTCACAGCTATAAAGAACGTGCAGGCGGGAGGCTATATCTACCTCCTCGAAGGCACATACAAGTACACGTCCACTATCAACATCGAGGAGGCAAATGCCGGCTCGCAGGGCAAGTACAAGACCATTGCCGCTTACCCCGGCGCAACGGTAACGTTCGACTTCACGGGTCAGGCTGTTGACGCCTCCGCAAGAGGCTTCGTCCTCGACGGAAGCTACTGGCACTTCTACGGCTTCACCATCGCCAACGCGGGCGACAACGGTATGCTCCTCTCGGGCGACAACAACATCATCGAGATGATGGTATTCGAGAAGAATCAGGACACAGGCTTGCAGATATCGCGCCTCAACGGCTCGTACAACACCATAGCCCAATGGCCCACCAATAACCTCGTCAAGAACTGCACGTCCCGCAACAACTGCGACGACGCCACAATGGAGAACGCCGACGGCTTCGCGGCTAAGCTCACCTGCGGCGAAGGCAACGTATTCGACGGCTGTATCGCCTATAATAACTCCGACGACGGCTGGGACCTCTACGCCAAGGAGGCAACAGGTCCTATCGGCGTGGTAACTATCAAGAACTGTATCGCCTTCCGCAACGGCTTCACCGAGTACGGCAAGGGCTACGGCGACTGCGACGGCAACGGCTTCAAGCTCGGCGGTGGCGGTGTCGGTACACGCCACAAGGTCGAGAACTGCCTCGCTTTCGAGAACCTCAACTGCGGCTTCACCGACAACAACAACCCCAAGTTCGGTGACATGAAGAACTGCACCGCCTACAATAACGGTATCGGCGGCAAGGGCAAGGCTAACTACATGGTCTACCGCTGTGACACGTCCGCGACCTTCGACGGCATGATGTCATACATCAACACATCAAAGGTATCGAAGACGAATGCGGCGGGCATAAAGGTGTCCAACGATAAGTTCGTCGGCAATATGACGAATTCCATCTACTACAACAGCAAGTACTACTTCGCTAAGTCGAGCACTGCTATGACTAACGGCGCTAAGCTCGGAGATATCGTAACTCCTGCTGACAGTGACTTCATCACGCTGAATGTTCCCGCTATGGGCACCGACTTCCACACCGCATGGAGAAACGCTGACGGATCTCCCAAGCCCGCGGGCTTCGCGGAGACTAACGGCACATACAAGTCGCTCGGCTATCATCTGGCATCGGGTATCTCGCAGAGCTCCGCTCCCGCTGTTTACAGCAGCTCGCAGCCTCAGCCCGTGACCGAGACTACGACCACGACTACAACTACCACGACTACCACGACTACCACTACAACTACGACCGAGAGCACAACAACTACTACAACTACGACGACCACAGCTCCCGAGACTACGACCACAACAGCGAGCGAGACTACTACAACTGCGGCGGCTTCGCTCCTCGGCGACGTAAACCTCGACAAGAAGGTCACCATCGCTGACGCGGTGGCTATCCTCCAGTACGTAGCCAACAAGGACAAGTACGCGCTCACAGCCGAGGCTGTTGACAACGCGGACGTCTACAACAGAGGCGACGGCGTGACCGCAAGAGACGCGCTCTCGATACAGAAGCTCGACGCGGGCGTTATCACAGCCCTCCCCGAGGCATAATAAAGCAAGCTCCAAGAATATAATGATAAGAAAAAAAGGACTCCGAGGAGTCCTTTTTTTCTTTTAAGCGCTCAGTCTGCTTTCGGCGGGTAACCAATGTAGGGGACGGCGTCCTCGACGTTCCATTTAAGAGGCAAAATGTAGGGGCGCATTCCGTGTGCCCGTTGAAATACAAACAAACGGTGCGGGCGAGCGGAACTCGCCCCTACACTGAATTGTTTTAGGTGACCGCTTTCTTTCTGTAGCCCGTCGGAGTGATGCCCACTATCTTCTTAAACTGGCGCATGAAGTGCTCCTCGTTGTCGTAGCCGCACATAGCCGCCACCTGCGACACGGTACAGCCCGTCTCGCTGAGTATCTCCTTTGCCTTCTCAATCTTGCCGTTGATGACGTCCGTCATGCACGACACGCCGAACACCTCGCGGTAGATGTGCTGGAAGTACGACCGCGACATACTCACGGCCGCCGCCATAAGGTCTACGTTCCACTTCTTCTGCGGGTTGCGGTATATCTTCTCGCGGAGCTCCACGAGCAGGTTGTAGTGCGGCTCCACCGCCGACGACTGGCTTATCTCGCGCGGACGGCACTGCTCGTCCACTTTGAGCAGCAGCGTTTTCAGCATTACGTCCGTCATTTTCAGCCTGTGGCTGTTCAGCGAGTAGAACTCCGACGTGATATTGCGCATGAGGGAGTCAATGAAGTCGGTGTCCGTGAAGCGGAGCGGCAGGTTGAAGATGAGCTCAAGCGGCTCGAAGAATTCGCTGTCGCCCTCGGCGTCGAACACGACCCAGCTGCACACGAGGAAGTCGTCCGCGGCGGCGTAATTGACCTCACAGCTCCCGTCGTAGATGATGAGGGTGTCCTCGGGGAGCACGGCTTTCCTGCCGCCGAAGCTCAGGGCTATCCTGCTCTTTGCGTGCACGAGCAGGAACACACCGCCCTCGCTCTCGCGGCGGAACCTGTAGCCGCTCTCATATACCGAGCCGTAGCCCGTCGCGCGTATATTCATCCGTCACTCCTCCTCATCTGCGATAAACCGCCATTCTATGCTTTTCCAGTAATCTCCCGCGTAGTCTATCCCCACTCGCGGAGCCGTCCTTATCCTCGGTCGCGAGCCGTCGTCCTCTATCCATATCCGCTCATTGCCGTCTATGGGCTCGCCGTTGAAGCTGCCGTCCACCTGCAGGAACTTTGTCAGCTTTGCGGGACCGTCATGCAGCTCTCCCGCACGTATCAGCACGCCCTGCGGCTGACCGTCCTCGCCCGTTATAACATTCATCAGCCAGTGCATACCGTAGCAGAGGTAGACGTATATCCTGCCGCTCTCGCCAAAGAGAAGCTCCGTTCTCGGAGTACGTCCCTTCGAGGCATGGCAGCCCTTGTCCTCCTCGCCGCGGTAAGCCTCGGTCTCGGCTATACGCTCGCGGAGCTCGCTGCCGTCGGGCAGTCTGCGGACGAGCACCTTCCCGACGAGGTCGGGCGCGACATCAAGAGCGTCCCGCGCAAAGAATTCACCCGTCAGCCTCATACGCGCAGGCTCTGCTCAAGCTCGGTATCGGGCTTTACGAAGGCGGTCTTGTAGTTGGTGAAGATGACCTTGCCGGGCTTCGCGCCCGAGGGCTTCTTCACGTACCGCGCGAGGCAGTAGTCCACGGGCACGAGCGTGGAATTACGCCCCTTGCTGTTGACGGCGGCTATTATCGCCGCCTCCTCGATGGTCTTGTCGGGCGGAGTTGCGCCGTCGGTCACGATGATGACGTGCGAGCCCGTGATGGTCTGCGTATGGAGCCATATATCGCTCTTTTCCGCGAATTTCAGCGTGAGCTGGTCGTTCTGGCAATTATTTCTCCCGACGAGTATCGTGTAGCCGTCCGTGGACTTGTACTCTATCGGCGGCAGAGCCTTCGGCGGCTTCGCCTTGCTGCCTCCCGCGCGGATATAGCCCTGCTGTATCAGCTCGAGGCGGAGCTGAATGATGTCGTTCTCGGACTCGGCACGTGTGAGCGCGTCAAACACACTGTCGATGTAGGCGAGCTCCTCCTCGCCCTTTTCAATCTGCCCCGCGAGCTTCTCCTCGGCGGTCACGCACTTCTTGTACTCGGAGTAGTACCTCTGCGCGTTCTGCGCGGGCGTCTTGCGGATATCGAGCTCTATGCTCACGGTCGGGCAGCCCTCCTCGTAAAAGTTCTCGACCTCCGCCGAGCTGTCGCCCTTCTGTATGCGGTAGATGTTCGCGGAGATGAGGTCGCCCCACAGCTTGTAGGTGTCCTTTTCCGCGCACGCGGCGAGCTCCTGCTGCTGGGCGGAGATTCGGCGCGAGGTGCGCTCCGTGAGATTGACAAGAAGCTTGAACAGGTCGTTTGCACGCTGCTTGGTACGTGCGGCGCGGTCGCGCTCGAAGTAGAAGCAGTCGAGGAGCTCCGACGCCGAGCCGAGCTCCCTCGTCAGCATGAGCGTGCCGTACTGGTTGAGGCGGATGAACGAGAAATCCTTGAGCATACCGTCCTTGTCGGCGGCAATGCAGAAGCAGCAACCTCCCTCGGTGAGCTGCTGCCGTGTACGCTTTATCGCGAATAGCAGGCGGTCGAGCTGGTCACCGTCTATGGTATCGCTGCGGAGCTCCGCTCCCCTGCCCGCGAAGAAAGTCCACTCGCGTGCGAGCACGGGCGATATGCCCTCGAATACGCGGATAAGCGCCTTTGAGAGCTCCGCGGGCGGGACCT
Organism: uncultured Ruminococcus sp.; assembly: GCA_946183385.1. GTDB lineage: Bacteria > Bacillota > Clostridia > Oscillospirales > Ruminococcaceae > Ruminococcus. The sequence continues at coordinate 9,930 of CAMHBN010000015.1, read as the reverse complement.
CCCGCAGACGAGCCGTTATCTCTTCGGGCTCTGCGGTGAGGAAATTGAGCCTGTCATCGCGCGGCGGAAGCGTATACCTCATGCCCGGGAGCACCATTCGCTCGCGGGACATCTCCTCGTCCACGCGCTTGATACTGTCGATGACCCTGCCCTCGCTGTCGATGACGATGAGGTTCGAGCACCGCCCCATTATCTCGCAGGCGAGCGTGACCGTCACGATGTCGCCGAGCTCGTTCACGCACTCGAAGTCGAGGAAGAGTATGCGCTCGAGCCCATCCTGCCGCACCGCAATGAGCTTGCCGCTGCCGAGCCTTTTTCGCAGGAGCATACAGAACATCGGCGGGGTCTGCGGGTTATCGACCGACTTCTCGGTGACGTGGACCCTCGCGCTGCCCGCATTTGCCGAGATATAGAGCTTCCTGCTGCCCTCGCGGGTGCGTATCGAGATGACTACCTCCTCGCGCGAGGGCTGGTGTATCTTCTCTATCCTTCCACCGACAAGCGGCTGCAGCTCGTTTTTTACTGCGTACAGAAATGCTCCGTCCAGAGCCATAGTATCAATCCTCTCGTTTTATGCCCCAAAGTCCATAGGGGTCGGTTTTCAGTGCTTCCTCGTACAGCGACACGACAGACCAGATGTCGAAGAACATCGCCCTGCACGCGCCTATCTGCGCCTCTTTTATAAGCCCCCTCCCGTAAGCGGCAGCCTGTATGGTGTACCACGCCTTCACGGGAGGGTGTCCCGCCTCGATGAACCACTCGTCGGGCGGATATATGCGTTTTATAGCCTCGCTCGGAGCAAACATCGCTGTGATGTCAGCGGGAGTTATCGGCTCGACGTAGTGCATGGCGGTCAGCTTGTAGATGTCAACTCCGAGAAGCAGAGCCTTTCCGCCGTGGTGAATGGCGTAGTCGAGCCCGCCCGTCAGAGCCTCGCAAGCGTGCTTTCCCCAGCCCGCGGTACTTATGGTGTCGCGTCCGCAGAGGGTGTCGGGGAGCTGACGGAATGTGTCTGCGACCGCTCCCATAGCCGTTTTTTCGGCGTCGGGGTCGAGCACCTTTATCTTGACCGTTATGCCGAGCTCCCTGTCGGTATCCGTCAGCGGGAGCTCCCTGCTGAGCCGTAGTGCGGGCATGAAAATACTGCCCTCCTCGGTGACGAGCTCCTTCAGCGTGTCGATGACCGTCATCGCGCCGCCCTCGAGCTCCCCGAAGCTGCTCAGCGAGCTGTGCACCTCCAGTATCATGCCCTTTTCCACGCCGAGCTCCGCCAGCGCGCGTTTAAGTTCCTGCTTCGTGACCATTCCGCGCTCCTATTCCAGATTCGCCGCTATGAAGTCGAGAAGCGGCTTGCGGACGATGAGCCCGCGGTTGTCCCTGTACCACTCGTACGAGCGGCGCAGGCTCTCGGAAAGTGGCGTGAGCTCGGGCATTATGCCGCGCATTGCCTCCACGTCGAGGACGTACTCGTAATCGTAGAACGGGAAGTAGCTCCGCTGCGGCACCTCCGCCCCGACATATCGGAGATCGGGCTCCCTGCCGAGAACATCGCAGCACAGCCTCACCCACTCCTCTATGGTCACTGTCTCGGGGTAGCCAACGTTGAAGACACGCTGTTCGGGCTGACGCGCAAGCAGGAGCTCCATAAAGCGGCACATATCGCCGATATCGCAGAATTGCAGCCGCATCTGCCCGTCCTTCGGCACGTAAAACGGTCTGCCGAGCTCTGCGCATTCGAAGACGAACGCCTCGCGGTAGAGGTTGTTCATCGCACCGCAGAGGTAGGGCGGGCGCAGGATATAGGCGTGCGGGACGTGCTCCCGCAGCCAGTTCTCGGCGGCGAGCTTGTTCGTGCCGTATGCGCCCCAAATTGAGTTCGCGCCGCACTCCATATCCTCGCGGAAGGGCTGCGGCAGGGTTTCGGGGTAGACCGCGCTCGAGCTGACGAAGATGTAGCTCCCGAAGTCGCCCAGCGCCTCGCTGAGCGTGCGGACGTCGTTCTCGTTGTAGGAGGTCACGTCGAGCACGGCGTCGAAGCGGTACTGCTTCAACTTATCGCCGAGCGAGTACCTGTCCGCGCAGATATGGCGCACATTCGGGGACTGCGGCTTGCTGCCGCGGTTGAGTACGTACACCTCGTGACCCTTGCCCGCGAAATATTCGGCGGTGCAGCGGCTCGCGAACACAGTGCCGCCTGTGACCAGTATCCTCATCGTTTTCTCCTCATTTCTTGCGGTAGGTCAGAACTTCAAAATCCGCCTGCGTGGTCAGCTCCGGCAGCGCTTCAAGGCGCTCCTGCTCAGTCTTGCCCGTCTTGTAGTAGTAGGGCGTCATCGAGAACAGGCTGCGGATATCCGTACTGTCGCGCAACTCCATTATGAAGCTCACACGCTGCGCTCCGATATGCTCGAAGCCGTCAAGCTCATAAGGCTTGACCTCATTCTTGTACGGCGTGTCATATATCGCCTGTTTCAGCTCCCAGAGGTGGTTCTCGGACGGGATAGCCATTATCATAATCCCGCCGCTTTTCAGCACGCGGGCGTATTCCTCGCCGCAGTAGGGAGCAAACATCGTAATGAGCAGGTCACAGCTCGTGCTCGCTACAGGCAGATGAAACACGCTTGCCGCCGCGAATTTTACGGACTTTTCACGCTTGGCGGCGTACTCGACCGCCACCTTTGAGATGTCCACTCCGTACATCTTTACCGCAATATCCGACCGGTCAAAAGCTGCTCTCACCGCAGAGGTGTAATATCCCTCGCCGCAGCCCGCGTCGAGCACGACGCTCCCGTTTTTGGTGTATTTCAGTGCTTCGTCGCACACCGCCTCACAAAGCGGCGCGTAATAGCCCTTGTCGAGGAAGTCACGCCGAGCCTGCACCATCAGCTTGTTGTCACCGTGGACAGCCTTGCCCGCGTGCTTCGAGAGCAGCAGATTCACGTAGCCGCTCCGCGCGATGTCGAAGCTGTGGTGCTTCCCGCAGATGTAGCTTTTCCCCGTATTTTCGAGCATCCCGCCACACACGGGACATATCAGCACGCTCATCGGCTCACCTCACACGTACACGCACGGGTCAACGGAACTCTCCGCTATCTCGACGTCAAGCTGCGGAAACTCCTTCTCAAGAACATAGCGTAACTGCTCAAGGACGAGGTTCTCCGTGTGAAAATGCCCGCAGTCGAGAACCGCTACATCATTATTGTTTGCGTCTATCCAGACATCGTGTTTCACGTCGCCCGTTATTAACGCGTCACAGCCTTTTTCAGCCGCAAGCCCAAGCATGGAGCCCCCCGAACCGGAACAGAATGCTATCCTTGATATACCGTGTCTGCGCTTACTCATACGAATATGCTCGCAACCGAATATCTCCCTGCATATCTCAGCAAGCTGCTTTGGCGATACCGCTTCTTCAAGATTTATTATCCAGCCCAAACCGTTTCCGACGCCAAGCTCCTCAAAGTGCTCAGGCTCCCCCGCAAGCTTCAGCTTTTCCGACAGCTTTTCAAGGATAACGCCATTAGTACCGCCTGCTGCGATATCAAGGTCAGTATGCATACAAATAGCCGCTATCTCACGCTCTATGAGCCTGAACACAGGATCGTTACGTGTTATCCTCTTTCGGGCTTCAAATATAACGGGGTGATGAGAAATAATGAGTTCCGCCCCCTTTTCAAAAGCTTCGTCTATTACCTTGTTGGTGATGTCAAGTGAAAGCACGACCTTGCTGCACTTCATATCGTAGTTTTCCACCAGAAGTCCCGAGTTGTCCCATTTTTCCTGTAGACTGAAAGGATAAAGACCGTCAAGGAAGCGGTAAATATCCGCTATTTCAACAATGTCGCCTCCGCTCTCCATTTTCTGAGCCAGAGCCGCATAATGCTGTGAACCGTTTATATCGCCTGCGCTTTTCAGCGAAGCGCTTATCTTTTCAAGTCTCTCCTTTTCGTGGCTGCGGTATTTCTTTCCCAGCTCATCATTATCGTCAAAGAATCCGTACAGAGCGTCACTCTCTGTAAGCTGTTTCCAATCAGCCGACCTTTCCGCAGTGATTATAACGTATATCTTGTCTTTATCCTCTACGGCATATTCCCCTGTTATCTCATACTGATATTCGTAGAGCTTTTTGCGGAGATGCTCCACCTTTGTCATTGGCTGTAGTATGAATTTGATGTTATCAGGCTTATCGGCTGTGGAATTGCCGATTATCTCTGCAATAGTCTCGCCGCCCATTCCCGCGATAACTACGTCGCTGACGCCGTCGAGAGGCACATTCGCCAGACCGTCGGACAGCACGAGCTCCACCTTGTCGGCAATGCCGTACTTTTCGACGGTTTTGCGGGCAGAATCGAGCGGCCCCTCCTTAATGTCGGACGCGATAACGCGCCCGCACTTTCCCGAGCGTATCAGCTCCGCTGCAAGCAGGGCGTGGTCTGTTCCGACGTCGCACACTGTCCCCTCGCCTCCGACGAGGTCAAAGCAGGTCTGCAATCTGATATCGAGCATAGAAAAACCTCCGCAAATCAAAAATTTCGGCGTGCCGAAGCCCGACACGCCGTGCTTGTACTATTAAATTATTCCTCGGAATTCAGCTTTGCAAAGCAATCGCTGCAGTAAACGGGTCTGCCGTCCTTGGGCTCGAAGGGCACCTTAGCCTCTCCGCCGCAGGTTGCACAAACGCCTGTATACATAACGCGCTCAGCTCTGCCCGCATTCTTTCTTGCGTCGCGGCAAGCCTTGCAGCGCTGGGGCTCGTGTGTGAGACCTTTCTCTGCGTAAAATTCCTGTTCGCCTGCTGTGAATACGAACTCGTTTCCACAATCCTTGCAGACTAATGTCTTGTCTTCGTACATTTTTAATACCTCGCTTATAATATTTGGACCACGAGCCGGACTCACACCGACACCTTTGATAAACAACGCTCTTGATTTAAGCTACCCGGTCATATTTTCAGCTCAGCCGCATTTTTCACGGAAAGCCGTTCTTCATTTCAGATACGCCCGTATCTTCCGCCTTGCTCTCTGCATGGCGTTATCAACGGATTTCTCGGATATACCGAGCTTTGCCGCAGTCTCTCTGTAGCTTGCCCCGCGTATAACCGAATCGAATACCTGTCTCTCGGTACCCGAAAGCTCATTCTCGACGGCATATCTCAGCTCCGAGAAGAACTCCTTGTTCATATATATGCTCTCGGGAGTCTCACCCTCTGAGAGCACCTCCTCGCTCACATCGTCGATATTCTCGCACACCGCGGGAGCCTTTGCTGCTCTCGCGCGGACCGTACGCATCTGATTTACGATGCAAACCTCCGCAAACGTGGAGAATTTCGCATTCCTGCCTGCGTCATACGACGATATCGCCTTCAGCAGAGCCATGAGCCCTTCCTGACAGAGGTCGTCGCGGTCAGCCTCGGAAGCAGAAAACGCAGCTGCCTTGATAAAGATAAGCTTGGTATAACGGAGGATAAGCGCCTCACACGCGAGCTTATCGGAAACGGCTCTGCCCGCGAGCTCCTCGTCGGACATACTTCCGTACACATTGACATTATCCGCCATTTCTTCCACAGGCATCTCCTTGCAGTCTTACGTGCGATACACAATAACGCCCGCCGGTCCCGTACAGACGGGACCGACGGTACAGCTATTGATTATTCAGTTTCCTTTGCAGCCTCTTCCTCTGCTGCCTTCAGAAGGTCGGACATATCGAAGCTGAAGTTGTTCTTCTTAGCGCCGCCCTTGTTGTCAGCCGCGTTATTATTATTGGAGGGAGCATTGTGAGCAGGCTTGTTATTGTTATTGCCTGCGCCGCTGTTGTACGAGCCGCCCGATACTCTTGCGAAAGCCTCATCGGCAACGGAGTTCTTGCTGTCCTTAGCGGAAGGAGAATCAGCCGTGGGAGCAGTACCGAGTGTAGCCTTTGCAGCCTCGAATGCAGCCTGCGGAGCGTCAGCTCTCTCGACTGTAGCCTTATCCTCGGGCTCGATGGAGTTGCGAGCCTCGCCGATGATATTCTGAGCCTCAGCCATCCTGTCGGTAGCCTGACTTGTGAGCTTGCTCATAGCAGCCTTGATATCGGCGAACTTTGTATTTACGCTCTCGATCTCGTTGATGAGCATGAGGCGTACTGTAGAGGACATAGCGTTGATCTTGTCAGCCTTGCTGTTAGCGTCGTCAACAGTGGACTTAGCCTGAACATTAGCGTCCTTGACAACCTTCTCGGCAGCAGCATTAGCCTTGGCAACTGTCATCTCGGCTGTATCGTTAGCCTCCTTGACTGTCTTCTCGGCAGTAGCATTAGCCTCCCTGACTGTCTTCTCAGCGTTTGCGTTAGCCTCGCTGACAGTCTTCTCAGCCTTTGCATTAGCCTCGCTGACGGTCTTCTCAGCCTTCTCGCTTGCTTCTCTGATGGTCTTATCTGCGTTAGCCTGAGCCTCGCTGATGTCCTTATCAGCCTTCTCCTTGGCTTCCTTGGTAACTGTGTTAGCCTCGTCCTCAGCCTGCTTCTTGAGGGTATCAACGGTCTTCTGAGCCTCTGCGAACAGAGTACCCATCATAGCAGCGGGATTGCTTGCATTAGCCTTGAGCTCTGCGATCTCCTTGTTGAGGTCGCCGATCTCGGCGTCCTTCTTGGCAACTGCCTCGGCAACAGCGTCAGCAACAGCGCTCTCGTTCGATTTCTTGAGCTCTGCGATCTTGCTGTCTGTCTCGGAAGCTTCCTTGATCTTAGCCTCAAGCTGAGAGGTCTTAGCCTCGAGGTCGGATGTGAGCTTAGCGATATCCTGCTTAGCCTTGACGAGTTCAGCCTCGGCAGCGGGATTGCCTGCGGGAGCAGCATTCTTCGCTGATGCAGCAGCCTTCTCGGCAGCCTCGAGCTTATCGTTGGAGGCCTTGAGCTGACCTCTGAGGGTATCTATTTCCTTCTTTGCAGCCTCAAGAGCAGCGGTTATCTGCGCATTTGCGGGAGCGCCTGCTGCGGGAGCAGCGGCGGCGGCAGCTGCAGCCTTATCGTTTGCAGCCTTGACCTCGGCTCTGAGCTTGTCTATTTCCTTCTTAGCAGCTTCGAGAGCAGCCTGAGTCTGAGCGTTCATCTGCTGAGCTCCGCCTGCAGTATGTGCAGCAGTAGGTGCGCCGCCTGCCTTGAGCTGAGCAATGATCTTTTCGCTGTCGGCTAACTTTTTCTGGAGATCCTCGTTCTCCTTCTTTGCAGCTCTGAGAGCGTTGTTTGAAGCGTTCAGCTTCTCCTGAAGGTTATCTAACTGATTTCTGTATTTGAGAAGCTCCTGCGGGTCGGCGGGACCTGATTCCTTAGCTTCTTTGAGTTCAGCCTCAAGACCAGAGATCTTGGAATTGAGCTCATCGAGGTAAGTAAGTACGTCTTCTTTTACAAAGCCTCCACCGATCTTGGTGGTTCGTAATACGGTTGGTTCGTCCATGGTACACTCCGTTCCCCGCAGCAAGTGCGGAATAAAATTAAGGGATAATACGCCTTGTAATAATTATAACACATATAGAATTTCAATTCAACCATTAAAATGTAGAAATTTTTAGTTGATTTTAGTGCACTTTACTATATTCCCGACCATTAAATAATAAAAAAGCGGCTGCACACGAATGTGCAGCCGCCATATCTGTTAAATCAGTTGCCGAGAATCTTGAGGATATCGTCAAGGTCGTAATCCGTATTGGACGATACGGGCTTGGGGTCGTTGCCGCCGAGTCCGAGGCCGTCTATGAGCGGATTGTCTATCTGGATGATATCGTCGAGTTCGCTGCCGCCCTCTGTCGAAGGAGCGTCAGCAGGCATATCGCCGTTGTCAAAGCCGGCAGCGATGACTGTGATGGTCATCTCGTCCTGCATATCTTCCTTGAATGCTGTACCGAAGATGAACTCAACGCCGTCAGCAGCTGTATCTGTGATCATCTTTGTTGCCTCATCAACATCAGCAGAGAGAACGTCCTCAGACATAGCGATATTGATAAGGAGTCTCTTAGCGCCCGAGATGGAAGTCTCAAGCAGCGGGCTGGAGATAACCGCATTTGCAGCTTCCTTTGCCTTTTCCTTGCCCGAACCGTGACCGATAGCCATGTGAGCGTAGCCTGCGCCTCTCATGATGGTGGAAACGTCCGCGAAGTCGAGGTTGATGTAGCCCTCTTCAACGATGAGGTCGGATATGCTCTTGACACCGGTCTTGAGCACGTCGTCTGAAAGCGAGAAGGACTGCTTCATGGTAAGCTGCTGCTTGCCGTCGAGGAGCTTCTCGTTAGGGATTACGATAAGTGAGTCAACATACTTTCTCAGCTCTGCGATACCTTTCTCAGCCTGAGCCATTTTCTGCTCTCTCTCGAAGAGGAAGGGCTTGGTAACGACCGCAACTGTGAGTATGTCCATTTCCTTTGCGATCTTCGCAACCACGGGAGCCGCACCTGTACCGGTTCCGCCGCCCATACCTGCTGTGATGAAGATCATATCTGCGCCCTTGAGGTGAGCTTCGATCTCGTCTCTGTTCTCTTCAGCACTGCGCTGACCGATCTCGGGCTTGTTGCCTGCGCCTCTGCCCTTTGTGAGCTTGGTACCGATCGGTATCCTTGTTGTAGCCTTGGATTTATTGAGAGCCTTAGCGTCAGTATTGATAGCGATGTACTCGATGTCGTTAACGCCCGAATCGACCATGCAGTTAACAGCGTTTCCGCCGCCGCCGCCGACGCCTATGACCTTTATGTTAACATCGGGTTCCATTGCTTCTTCATAATTAAAATCTGACATTTCGAAACTCCTCCTACTTTTATTTATCTGTATCTTTTAAGTAAATTTCACCCTATAAATACACATATCATTTTAGCATATTATTCTGATTTTTGCAAGTAATCACAAAATATTTTGAAATTTCGGCATTTCGCACAATCAACAACTTCTATACAGCCCGTATTTGCACGTTTTCATCATTACTGTTCAATGATTTCTTCGTTTTCGTATCCGTCATAGCCGAAATCGTCGCCGTACCAGCCCTCGCCGCCGTCGTCCTGACCTCCGTCATCCTGAACGCCGTAATCCTGACCGTCGTCCTGCTGCCAGTCATTGCCGCCGTCGCCGTAGTCCTGCCAGTCGTTGCCGCCGTTGTCGTACTGCGGCGTGTAGTCGGGAACTGCTGTCGTCGTGGTCGTGGTCGTATTCACGGGCACGCCGTTCTCGTCGGTGACTATCGCTGGCGTTGTATCCTCCGCGAGCTCGCCGTTAGGGCGGAAGCTGCACTGCTTCGTGCCGACCATCATAAGATAGCCCTTCTTGCCCTTTACGCTCTCGTCGTCCATTACCTTCTGCGCGAGGTCGAGCTTGTACTCCACGTCGTTCCAGTTGCCCATCTTGAAGGGGATACCGTTCCTGTAATTGACTGTTATCGAATACTCGTTGGAAAGGTCTATCGACGCGATATTGGTGTTGTCGTCCCTGTCGAAGCGGCTTATCAGCTGCGTGAAGGCGTCATACTTGTTCTCGTTCTTCGAGCGCAGAGGCTTGCCTGCCTCGGTGTCCGCGGGCTCGAAGCCATAGATTATCGGCAGATTCTCGGTGTCGGTGTAGAAGTTGTTGTCCGCGAGTATCTTGCCCTTGCGGCTGACAAGGAGCACGCCCTTGTCGTACTGCACGTTGTACGCGGGAATGCAGCGCGTGACCTTTATCCTCAGCGTTGACGGGAAGTCCCTGTCAACGTCGGCAGTCTCAACGTAAAGAAGCGAATCAAGTATGCGCTGCTCCGCTTTTTTGTAGTCGAGCCTCAGCAGGTTGTCGCCTGCGTGTATGCCCGAAGCCTCGACTATCTCCATGTAGGTATAGGTCTCGGACTCGCCCGAAATGACAATCTCGTCAATGTTGAAAAGGAAGGTGAAGCACATCGTCACGCCCACGGTCAGCACCAGCAGTATGACTACGACCGTGTAA
>CAMHBN010000014.1 GCA_946183385.1 uncultured Ruminococcus sp. | reverse complement strand
AGACGCTTTGCGGCAGAGACGCCGAGAGCGCAGCGATCCTTGTGCAGCGAGGTCAGCGCGGGCGTATAGAATATCCTTATATCGGAGTATTCGTAGCTCACCACGGTGACCTGCTCGGGCACCTGTACGCCTGCCTCGGAGAAGCGGCGCAGCATACCGTAAGCCATCATATCGTTGGCACATATCACAGCCTGCGGGAACTTCAGCTCTCCGCTGATATAGCGGTCGGCGAGATTTTCTCCCGAGGAGTACCAGTAGTCGCCGATGAACACCTTTTTCCTGTCGGGAGCGATACCGTGTGCTTCAAGTGCGCTGAGGTAGCCCTCGGCGCGGCTGCGTGACGACTCGACTTCCCAAACGCCCGTCAGCAGGTCGATGTCGGTGAAGCCGTGCTCCTCGATAAGGTGGGAGGTCAGCTCCTCGAGGTCAGCTTTGTCGTCGGAGTTTATCAGGTCGTAGCTGAGGGTGTCGAATTCGGGGAGGCTGGTGCCTATACCGACGACGGGAACGCCTGTGTCCGCGAGCAGACCCGCGATACGTCTGCGGCTATTAGCCTCCACGAACGACTCGCACAGGAGTATGATGCCGCTGATATCGGGCGAGCGCACGAAGTCGTATATCTTCTGCTCGCTAAGCAGGTCATCGACAGGTTCAAAGATGTTGTATATATTCGAGAAAACGACGGTATTGTAGCCGTTTTTCCTGTTTTCCGAGATGATACCGCCGATCAGCTCCTTTTCCGCAAAGCCGTTTGCGAGAGCGGTGATAACAGCGATTATGGGACGTTTTAAACTCATAGTGTCACCTCCGTGGTCGTATATATTTATTATAGTATATTTCCGCAAGAAAATCAATAGAAAACTCCGTTTTTTATCCACCGAAAGCTCAAAAAATGAGTTTTTTATTCCGAGCAAAATGGTGTGTAATTATTTCTCTGTTCCGCACGGAGGGAGCTTTTTCTTGACACATCGGCTTATTAGTTCTATAATATTATTGAGGTCAAAGCTATGACCAATTACAGTTTTGGAGCGATGATATGGTATATACGGTAACATTCAATCCCGCGATAGACTACGTAGTCCACACCGACGGACTGAAAACGGGCGGCATCAACCGCTCGGCACGCGAGGAGATATACATCGGCGGCAAGGGGATAAATGTCTCGGCGGTGCTTGCGGAGCTCGGGGTGCAGTCGATAGTTCTCGGCTTTACGGCGGGCTTCACGGGCATAGCTATCGAGCGAGGGGTCTGCTCGATGGGCATCGAGGCGGACTTCGTGCGCCTGAAAAGCGGCAACTCCCGCATAAATGTCAAGATAAAGACGGACGCCGAGACCGAGCTGAACGGTCAGGGTCCCGCGATAGACGAACACGCGATAGACGAGCTCTTCGCGAAGCTCGACCGCCTCGAAGACGGCGACACGCTGATACTCGCCGGCAGCATACCGAGCAGCCTGCCGTCCGATATGTACGAGCGCATACTGGGCAGGCTCGCGGGCAGGGACATCATCACTGTCGTTGACGCGACGGGCGAGCTCCTGCTGAATGTGCTGAAATACCGCCCGTTCCTCATCAAGCCGAACAATTTCGAGCTTGAGGAGATGTTCGGTGTGAAGCTTGAGAGCGAGGACGACATTGCTGACTGTGCGAAGAAACTGCATGATATGGGCGCCCGCAACGTGCTTGTGTCCATGGCGGAGAAAGGGGCGCTGCTGCTCGACGAGAGCGGTCAGTTCCACAGGTGCGGAGCCTGCAAGGGCGAGCTTGTCAACTCGGTAGGCGCGGGCGATTCAATGCTCGCGGGTTTTGTAGCGGGTCTGCCGAACGGATACGAGTACGCATTGAAGCTCGGCACGGCTTGCGGCGGAGCAACAGCCTTCTCGGACTGGCTCGCGAAGAAGCCGCTTATCGACGAGCTGATGGCGCAATTATGATGTAGGGGCGGCGTCTCGCCGCCCGCTGCATTTTGTTACCCGCCGAAAGGCGCGGTGTCCGCGCTGCCGAATCGCGAGGACACTCGTAAACTCGTTTCCTAAAACGGACTTTTAGTTTATTCCCGCGATTGTTACCCGCCGAAAGCAGACTGAGCCTTACGTACAGGGTAAGCGAGCTTGCGAGCGGCAACGTAGCTGGATTCCAAAGGGCTACTGAACAGCCCGTCCCCTCTGTCAGCTTCGCTGACATCTCCCCGCACTGCGGGGAGTCACCCTTTGGCAGGGTCTGGGACAGAGTCCCGGCGGGTCAAGGGCAGAGCCCTTACAAAAAACTCTTGCAATTTTCGGCAGACCGTGTTATAATATAAAACGCAGGGGAGCTTGTGAGACAGGCTGAGAGGAAGGTGCTACCTTCGACCCGTTACCTGATTTGGATAATGCCAACGTAGGGAGCTGAACAATGTTGATTTGCGACGGCTTCAAGGAGCCGTCGTTTTTGTTGGGAGGAACAGAAATGCTGACAATTAACGGAAAAGAGTACGACCTCAACGGAAAGACCGTGTCTGAGGCTCTCGCGGAGCTCGGCTACGGCGAGCAGAAGGTGGCGGTGGAGCTCAACGAGTCCATCGTGCCGAAGGCTCAGTACGCGACGACAGTGCTGTACGAGGGCGACCATCTCGAAGTTGTCCGCTTCGTGGGAGGCGGCTGATATGGCGATACCCACAAGGGAGGAGATGTACCGCGCACTTGAGGAGCGCCACGGAGCGGAGCTCCAGCGCAGGCTCGCGGCGGCAAGCGTTGCCGTGTGCGGACTGGGCGGGCTCGGCTCGAATATCGCGATCCACCTTGCACGCGCGGGAGTCGGCAGGCTTCACATCATCGACTTCGACCGCGTGGACATCTCAAATCTGAACCGCCAGCAGTATTTCCCCGAGCAACTGGGGGAGTACAAGTCGGAGGCAATGTACGAGACGCTGTCACGGATAGCGCCGTACTGCGAGATACGCCGCGACTGCGTCAAGCTCACGGAGGAGAATATCCCGGAGCTGCTACGCGGCGAGGACATAATCTGCGAGGCGTTCGACAAAGCCGACCAGAAGGCGATGCTGGTGAATACGGTGCTGGAAAAAATGCCCGAAAAGTACCTGATATCGGGCTCGGGCATGGCGGGGATATCGTCCGCGAACAGCATAGTCACGCGGCGTGTGACAAAGCGCTTCTACCTCTGCGGAGACGGCGAGAGCGACGTCGCCGACGGGCTCGGGCTTATCTCGGCGCGAGTTGCGGTCTGCGCGGCACACGAGGCACTTATGGCGATACGAATAATCGCAAAAGAATACGACGTTTAAGGAGTTTTTACAATGAATGACGACAAGCTCATAATAGGCGGGCGGGAGTTCAGCTCCCGCTTCATACTCGGCTCGGGCAAGTATTCGCTGAGCCTTATAGAGGCGGCGGTCAACTACGCGGGTGCGGAAATGATAACCCTCGCGGTGCGCCGTGCGAACACTGCCGAGAGCGAGAATATACTCGACTATATCCCCAAGGGCGTGACACTGCTCCCGAACACCTCTGGCGCGAGAAATGCGGAGGAGGCGGTGCGTATCGCACGTCTTGCACGCGAGCTCGGCTGCGGCGACTTCGTAAAAATCGAGATAATGCGCGACACGAAGTATCTGCTCCCCGACAATCAGGAGACTATAAAGGCTACGGAGATTCTCGCGAAGGAGGGCTTCGTGGTAATGCCCTATATGTACCCCGACCTCAACGCCGCTCGCGACCTCGTGAATGCAGGCGCGGCTTCGGTAATGCCGCTTGCGTCGCCTATCGGCTCTAACAAAGGACTTGCCACCCGCGACTTCATACAGATACTGATAGACGAGATAGACCTGCCGATAATCGTGGACGCAGGTATCGGACGTCCGTCGCAGGCTTGCGAGGCAATGGAAATGGGAGCGGCGGCAGTAATGTCGAATACGGCGCTTGCTACGGCGGGCGACCTGCCCGTAATGGCGGAGGCGTTCAAGCAGGCGATAGAGGCGGGCAGAAAGGCTTATCTTGCTGGACTCGGACGCGTGCTCACCCGCGGAGCCTCGCCGTCTGATACGCTGACGGGATTCCTGCACGACTGACAAGGGCTGCTGAACAGCCCGTCCCCTCTGTCGCTTCGCGACATCTCCCCACACTGTGGGGAGTCACCCCGAACCCCTAACTACGTTGCCGCTCGCAAGCTCGCTCAGTTTGTACAAACGGCGCAGTCTGCTTTCGGCGGGTAGCAATTTGTAGGGGACGGCGTCCTCGACGTCCCGCCAATATACCGACAAATCAACGGCTGCATTCTGCAGGGACGCGCATTGCGCGTCCGCAATTACGTAAACATCAGCCGATTTGAAATTCGCGGACGACCAATGGTCGCCCCCACAAAAGATACAATTCACATCTAAGAAGGTTAGAAAATGGACAACAACTACTTTGTGGATTCGGACAAGCTGTCCGAAGCCGCACTTGAAAAGAAGCACCGTCTCGAGAACGACCCGTCCTCGCGCACCGACCACATGGCTTACATGGAGGGCATGGAGCAGATAAGCTCCGACATACGCGAGCGCGTCATCTCCGAGATGAAGGGCTACGACTACAGCCGCTATACGCCCGCGGATGTGCTCCGTGCACTGAGGCATGATACGTGCTCGGTCGAGGACTTCAAGGCTCTTCTGTCGCCTGCGGCAGAGCCCTTCCTTGAGCAGATGGCAGAGCGCGCACGCCTCGAAACGCAGAAGCACTTCGGCAACACGGTCTACCTGTTCACGCCGCTGTATATCGCCAATTACTGCGAGAACTACTGCGTGTACTGCGGCTTCAACTGCTACAACGACATACGCCGCATGAAGCTTTCTATGGAGCAGATAGAGCACGAGATGAAGGTCATCTCCGAGAGCGGCATGGAGGAGATACTCATTCTCACGGGCGAGAGCCGCGCTCAGAGCCCTGTCGAGTACATCGGCGAGGCGTGCAAGCTCGCGCGGAAGTATTTCCGCCTTGTCGGTATCGAGATTTACCCCGTGAATACGGACGAATACCGCTACCTCCACGAGTGCGGCGTCGATTACGTCACGGTATTTCAGGAGACCTACGACAGCGACCGCTACGAGCAGCTCCACCTCATGGGACACAAGCGCGTGTTCCCGTACCGCTTCGAGGCTCAGGAGAGAGCGCTTATGGCGGGTATGCGCGGTATAGCGTGTTCGGCACTGCTGGGACTCTCCGATTTCCGCAGGGACGCGCTCGCGAGTGCGCTCCACGTCTACTATTTGCAGCGCAAGTACCCGCACGCGGAGATATCGCTCTCCTGCCCGAGACTGCGCCCGATAGTCAACAACGAGAAGATAAACCCGCTCGATGTGCATGAAAAGCAGCTCTGTCAGGTGCTCTGCGCGTACAGGATATTCCTGCCGTTCTGCGGTATCACGGTGTCGTCGCGTGAGAGCGAGAGCTTCCGCAACGGCATAGTCAAGATAGCCGCGACGAAGATCTCGGCGGGAGTTTCCACGGGTATCGGCGACCACGAGAGCAAGTACACGGGCAAGGAAAATGACGAGGCAGGCGACGAGCAGTTCGAGATAAGCGACGGCAGAAGCCTCAAAAAGATGTACGATGATATGTCGGGCGAGGGCTTGCAGCCCGTGCTGAACGATTACCTCTATGTATAGCATAATTTGTGTGACGAACAGGCGGCTGTGCGGGGACTTTCCCACGCAGCTGCGAAAAATAGCCGAAGCGAAGCCAAAAGCGGTGATACTCCGCGAGAAGGATCTGTCCCCGCAGGAGTACCGCTCCCTCGCGGAAAAGGCAATGCGGATATGCGCGGAGCACGGTGTTCCGTGCGTATTGCACAGCTTCACGGACATCGCCGCGGAGCTCGGTGCGGAGGCGATTCACCTTCCCCTGCACATACTGGCGGAGCTGCCCGCCGGGAAAAAGGCTTGCTTCCGCATTATCGGAGCTTCCTGCCACTCGGTAGCGGACGCACTTGAAGCACAGAAGCAGGGCGCGGCGTACATCACCGCGGGACACGTTTTCGCCACCGACTGCAAGCGGGGACTTCCTCCGCGCGGACTTGACTTCCTGCGGGAGGTCTGCTCCGCCGTGAGCATACCCGTGTACGCTATCGGCGGCATAAACGCCGAAAACTACGCCTCGGTGATAAAAGCGGGAGCGGCGGGAGCCTGCGTTATGAGCGGGCTGATGACCTGTCCCGAACCGAGTATGTACCTTGACAGATTCAGAGAGGAGAGTGAGAGCAGATGATCTTTTCACCCGAAATGCTCACCCTTTATGCGATCACAGACAATGCCTGCCTTCGCGGGCGCGACCTCGCGGAGCAGGTGGAGTTTGCCTTACAGGGCGGCGTGACCTGCGTGCAGCTCCGCGATAAGGAGCTCGACACGGACGAGCTCGCCGAAAAGGCGCGTGTACTCGTGCCGATTTGTCACAGATACGGCGTTCCGCTGATAGTCAACGACGACTACCGCGCGGCAATGCTCGCGGGTGCAGACGGCGTCCACGTCGGCATTGAGGATGCGCCTGTAGCCGAGATTCGGCGTATCGCGGGAGAGGACTTCATCATCGGCGCGACCGCCAAGACCGTTGAGCAGGCGCGTGCCGCTCAGAAAATGGGCGCGGATTACCTCGGTGTGGGAGCTGTTTTCCCGTCGCCGACCAAGAAAAACGCCATTCGCATTACTCCCGAGCAGCTCCGCGAGATTGCCGCGAGCGTGAAGCTCCCGATATGCGCGATAGGCGGTATTACGGCGGAAAATGTCTGCGAGATAAGCGGCTGCGGACAGCGCGGGATAGCCGTTGTGTCTGCGGTATTCGCGGCAGACGACGTAAGATCGGCGGCTGAGCTGCTCCGAAAAAAGGCAGATGATGACCCGCGCTTTTTCCGCCTCTCCGACTACGAGCGCGAGCAGAAGCATACGGCGCTCACTATCGCGGGCAGCGACTCCTCGGGCGGAGCGGGCATTCAGGCGGACCTCAAGACCATGACCATGAACGGCGTCTTTGCGATGAGCGCGATAACGGCTCTGACGGCGCAGAATACCACGGGCGTGACGGGTGTGCTCGACACGCCGCCCGATTTTCTTGCGGCGCAAATTGACGCGGTTTTCAGCGATATACGTCCCGATGCGGTCAAGATCGGTATGGTATCGTCGGCGGAGATTGCTGAGGTCATCGCGGACAGGCTCGTCTACTGGAAAGCCGAAAATATCGTGGTTGACCCCGTTGCGGTCGCGACGAGCGGCTCGGCGCTGAGCTCGGACACGGCGTATGATGCCGTAAAACGGCTGCTGTTTCCGCTCGCGGAGGTCATCACGCCGAATATCCCCGAGGCGGAGCTGATATCGGGTATGAAGATAGCCTCCGCGGACGATATGGAAGCCGCTGCTATGGCAATTACCGACAAATTCGGCTGTGCGACGCTCTGCAAGGGCGGTCACGCGACGAATGACGCTAACGACTTCCTCTGCTGTCCCGACGGCACGTCGTACTGGTTCGAGGGGCGGCGTATCGACAACCCGAACACCCACGGTACGGGCTGCACGCTGTCGAGCGCTATCGCGGCGGGACTTGCCAAGGGGCTGCCGCTCGAAGAGGCGATAGCGCAGGCGAAGGAGTACATCTCGGGCGCTCTCGCGGCTATGCTCGACCTCGGAAAGGGGAGCGGTCCGCTGGACCATGCGTTTTTGTTGCAAGGCTAATGGGACGCCGAGGGCGGCGTTCCCTACAAGTAGGAATCGCGGCGTTTGCTTTCGCCTCAAATATACTATGGCGCGAGACCGAAAGTTTCGCTCAAGCCTTTTCAAAGGCTTGCGGGTCGAGGGCAGAGCCCCGCGGGTCAAGGGCGGCACCCTTGTGGGTTCTAAGGGCAAAGCCCTTAGTCGCCGTACTATGGACGGCGAAAAACTCGCATTCAATATATACTGCCCTTCGCAAACAATCCAGTGAATTGTTTGCGAACATAATGACTGACGTTTCTGAATGGGACGTCGGGTGACTCACCACAGTGTGGGGAGATGTCTGCGAAGCAGACAGAGGGGACGGGCAGATGTTAGCTGCGGCGTCCTCTACATTACGTTACCGCAAGTCGTTCTGTGAGGCACGGGCGGATGATATCCGCCCCTACAGATATTTCTGCAACCCTTTCTATAAGGGGGGCGGAAAAGGCGTTTTTGCAACGGAAATCCGTTGATTATCGGAAAAATTATTTTCAACTTTGTGCGATTGCACAAATCATTAAGCACAGACAGCTTCTCGCTTGTCTGCTTTGACATAAAAATCAAATCTGAAAGGAATAAAACCAATGAGAGAATACAGCACACAGATGGAAGCCGCCAAGAAGGGTATCATCACTCCCGAGATGAAGATAGTCGCAGAGAAGGAGCATATCGACGCGGAAAAGCTCCGCGGGCTCGTTGCGACGGGCGAGGTAGCCATACCCTGCAACATCAACCACAAGTCCATTTCTCCCGAGGGTATCGGTAAGGACATGAGGACGAAGATAAACGTAAACCTCGGTATTTCGGGCGATAAGAACGACTACGACATGGAGATGGACAAGGTCGATATGGCGATAAAGTTCGGCGCGGAGGCTATCATGGACCTCAGCAACTACGGCAAGACCAACACCTTCCGTAAGGCTCTCGTCGAGAAGTCGCCCGCTATGATAGGCACTGTGCCGATGTATGATGCTATCGGCTATCTTGAAAAGGACCTCCTCGAAATTACAGCGCAGGACTTCCTCAAGGTCGTTCGCGCTCACGCTGAGGAAGGCGTGGACTTCATGACCATTCACGCGGGTATCAACCGCCGTGCTGTCGAGGCGTTCATGCGCGACAAGAGAAAAATGAATATCGTTTCCCGCGGAGGCTCGCTCCTCTTTGCGTGGATGATGATGACGGGCAACGAAAACCCCTTCTTTGAGTATTATGACAAGGTGCTCGATATTCTCAGAGAGTATGACGTTACTATCAGCCTCGGAGACGCGCTCCGTCCCGGCTGTATCGACGACTCCACAGACGCGGGTCAGATAGCGGAGCTCATCGAGCTCGGTGCCCTCACCGAGAGAGCGTGGGCTAAGGACGTGCAGGTAATGGTCGAGGGTCCCGGACACATGGCTATGAATGAGATCGCCGCGAATATGAAGCTCCAGAAGCGTATCTGCCACAATGCACCGTTCTACGTGCTCGGGCCGCTCGTTACAGATATCGCTCCCGGCTACGACCACATCACCTCCGCTATCGGCGGTGCTATCGCCGCGGCTAACGGTGCGGACTTCCTCTGCTACGTTACTCCCGCCGAGCACCTCCGTCTGCCCGACGCCGACGACGTAAAGGAGGGCATTATGGCGAGCAAGATAGCTGCTCACGCTGCCGACATCGCGAAGGGTCTGCCCAATGCACGCGACATCGACAACCGCATGGCGAAGGCTCGTCACGAGCTCGACTGGGAGGAGATGTTCAAAATTTGTATCGACCCCGACAAGGCTCGCGCTTACTACGAGAGCACGCCTGTTTCCGAGCGCCACACCTGCTCGATGTGCGGCAAGATGTGCGCTGTTCGTACCACAAATATGATACTCAACGGCGAGAAGGTAGAGTTCTGCTCGGAGAAGTAACAAGGGCTCTGCCCTTGACCCGCCAAAGGTGACTCCCCACAGTGTGGGGAGATGTCGCGAAGCGACAGAGGGGACGGGCTCGTTGAGCCTGCCTCTGGACTCCGGTCAAGGCTCTGCCTTGACAATCCGTCAGGGCTCTGCCCCGAACCCCGCCAAAGGGCATAGCCCTTTGGAATCCAACTTCGTTGCCGCTCGCAAGCTCGCTCACGCTGTACAAAAGGCTCAGTTTGCTTTCGGCGGGTAACAGTTTTTTGAAGGTACAAAAAAGCTCCGAACACGCGGTTCGGAGCTTTGCTTTTATTTTTTGAGTATGAACGCCGATACAAGTATGAGCGCACACGCTGACAGGCTCGCAACTACGCCTATAGCCGAGACTATCTTGCTCGGTGTGCCGAATTTCGACTTCTTGCCGATAAGCGGTATCAGTCCGAGTATGATCCCCAGTACCTCGGGGACTATCAGCACGCCGCAGGTCACCAGTCCCACTACGCCGCAGACCGCAGATATTATCGCGAGGACAAGTCCGCGCGTCTCATGCTTGACGAACTGCTCAACGGGCTTGGTGTCCACCAGCTTTGCCGCGGACGCCACCTTGTTCATTATCGGCTCGTCAGCGTTTTTTTTTACATCGGAAACGAGCTGGTTCAGGAGCGGAGTTTCGTCCACTGACGAAAGGTCTGCCGATGTTGCCATTCTTGTAACGTTATGTATCGCTGTGCCCGAAGCCTCGGAGCTGAACGACTTGTTCGGCCTTACGTTGAGCTTCTCTACTATGACGCCGTTCTGCATCGTGGACTCCCTGATGTCGCTCGCGGGAGTATACACAGGCTCGGGCTTTACCTCGGGCGCGGGAGCAGCAGCTTTTGGTTTGAGGTCGATGATATCTCCGTCGAGGATGGGGTCATAGCAGTGTATCGGGTCGAGCACCTCGGTATTTCCGCAGTAGGGGCAGGTGAGTGTGCCCTTGTGCCTGTCAACGTTCATAACGCCGGTACAGCTCGGGCATTTGGTGTCTATCGGGTTCTCCTGACGCTTCCTCTGGAGCTCCTTTATCTCTTCGCGGTGCCTCTTGTCAAGACCTTTTTCCACGAATTCGCGGCGGGTGCGCTCCTCCTCCTGAGCTATGGCGCGCTTGGTCTGTTCCTGCTCGCGGGCGATAGCCTCCTCCTTTTCGAGGGTGCGGCGGTGATCCTCCGCAACTTTATTCACAACGTTTGTCGCAGTGCCCATTGCCGAGTTGACGAGGGAAGCGATGAGTTCGTCTTTCATGATGCAGTTCCTCCTATATCATAGCGGATACGTTCTGTGTGCTTATTATAGCATATTACAGTAAAAAAAGCAACAGTCGCGTGAAGAAATCTCTGTTTTGTTGTTCTGTGCCGCGAATCGGCGGCGCGGACACCGCGCTTATAACATATTAAGTCATAATAGCAGGAGTTGTGCTGACAATCTTTGTTATTTTGTCCCGCAGAAGGCAAATAATATTACATTATGTATTTTTTGTGATGGATAAAACTGCATGGAAAAATATTGATTGTACATCTATCACAATAAAAAAGTAACGCAAACAGCACAAAGTTATCACAATAACGAACTTAACGATTTATCAATAATATGTTCATTCCCTATTGACAAACATTACATAATGTATTATAATAAAGCTGAAGGATTATATCCTGTACTATGATTGGGGGTGCAATTATGAAAAAAAGAAATGTTAAGGGCTTTACGCTCATTGAGCTTATCGTTGTAATTGCTATCATAGGCGTCCTCGCGGCTATACTTGTTCCTACGATGCTCGGCTACGTCAAGAAGTCAAAGCGTGCATCGGATGTTGCAAGTGCAAGAGTTATACATACCGATGTCATTGACCTGATACTCGAAAGCGACGACGCGAACAGCTCCTTTTACGACAAGGCGGGCGGAGCTACTGTGATACAGAAAAAGGACGCTATCTCGGGCGCAAATTACGATCTCGTCCTCGTTGCGTACCTCGACGGAAGCTCGAGTGCCAGCGGTGCGGGCAAGGTATGGACTCCTATAGACGCAAACCAGCAGGACTTCTGCGATATCCTGAACAAGCGTCTCGGCTACAGTGCCTCAAACAGCAGACCAAAAATAAAGATAAAGTACAGCAGTCAGGGCAGCAACAGGTTCAATCGCTGGTATCTGGGATACAGAGCTGACAGCACTTCGCTCGTAGAGGTGTGGGTCGGTGACGGAAGCAGCGGCGTCGGTACGCCTCAGCTGTGCCTGTATACGCAGGTAAACAAGTCCATGACGGGCACTGATGACTGATGATAACCAAAAATTGCGGAGTCTCCCTTCGGGAGACTCTTTTTTGCTTAATTTTGCCTGAATATCAATGTTTTAATTGACAAGAGGGGCGGACTGTGGTATGATATTTGATGGCGAAATGACAATATATTATACGCATTTCAGCCGCTTAATGTGGATCCTTTGCATTTTTGATACTTTGACGCCTGCTTTTGAGAGGAGCGCAATTTATGAAAAAGCTTGTTACTCTTTTGTCCGCGGCAGTCATTGCGGCGGCTTCGATACCCTTTCTTGGAGGTGCGGAAACTGTGGCAGACGATAACGGTACAGTTAAGATAATGTGCATCGGCGACTCGATAACCGATGGCTACGTGCCCGATTATACGGGCTCCTACCGCAAATTCCTCTATCACGGACTGAAGGAAAAGGGATATAATATAGATATGGTCGGAAGCAAGGACGGCGGGTATACTCCCACCTATACCGACAGTGCCACAGGAAAGAGCTTTGAGTTCGACAACGAGAATACGGGCTACAGCGGCTATTCGGTAAAGGCTTATCCCGGCAGGAACGGCATACTCGAGACGCTGCAGCAGACAAAGTGCCTTCAGGATAAGAAGCCCGATATCGTAACACTTCAGATAGGTACCAATAATATAATAGATAACCACGATATGAACGAGAGCAGAAATGAGCTCGGGGAGCTGATAGAGTACATCCTCGCGAATATCCCCGAGAATTCCACGCTCTTCGTGACGGGTATACCCGAACTCGACCCCAACCGTGCGGGCGTGTATGACTGGTTTAGCAACTACCGCCACTCGGCGGACTGGCAGACGCAGTACGACGACGCTACGGCAGAGGCGAATATACACAAGGCGGTCGCGGAATATAATACTGTAGTCGAGACTACCGTTAAGCAGATGCAGGCGTCGCATAAGAATGTGCGTCCCGCTTATGTGCAGACCGCGATAACAGATGTGAAGTCCCAGCTGTTTGACGGCGTTCACCCGAACAATGTCGGCTATGCGGCTATGGGTGCGTACTGGACTGACCTTCTCGCCGCTTACCTCGGCGGCGGAGCTCAGAGCGGGACGACTGCGGCAACAACTACCACAGCCACAACTACAACTACCACTACAACGATTTCAACCGCAACTACGACTGAGATTTATCAGCCGCCGAAATGCAGAGTGTCCGACCTCGTGCTGCTCGGCAGGTTCCTGCTCGGGGAGGAGGTATCGCACTTCGATGACGAAACGCGGAAGAAGTATGATATGTGCGATGACGGCAGGCTCGATATGTTCGATCTCGTGCTTATGAGAAGGTACCTCTGCGATGCGGGATCTCAGCCTGTATGGGACTGAGATGAGATTCCACAAAACTGTCACAAATATTACTAAGAGTTTACTTATTTTCGGTAATACTTTAAGACTATTTTAAGACTGGAAATATATAATAACATCAGAAAATCACGAAAGGAGTTGAGTGTGAAGCGGCAGGGACGCCGTCACGTCCCCCGAAAACTGCCGTGTTCACGGATATATGGCTATTAATACCTTTGCAAGGAAAGAGATAAAATTCCTCCTCGATATGGAACAGTATAAGCTTCTCGTCGAAGAGATCCATAAGTATATGGAGCCCGATAAGTATTGCGTAGGCGGCAAGGAATACGGGATATACAATATATACTATGATACACCTGACGACTATCTCATCCGCGAGTCCCTCTCAAAGCCATATTACAAGGAAAAGATAAGGCTCCGCAGCTACTATTCACCTGCGTCCGAGGATTCCCTCGTTTTCCTTGAGATCAAAAAGAAGATAGGCGGTATCGTTACAAAGAGGCGCGTCTCCATGACCCTCGCGGAGAGCGCGGAGTACCTCGCTACGCGCAAAAAGCCCGCGGCGAAGAAGTACATAACGGGACAGGTGTTCAGCGAGCTTGACGCCTTCCTCGACCACTACCCGATACAGCCCAAGCAGTACATCAGCTACCAGCGCGAGGCTTTCTTCGGCAAGGACAACAGCGACTTCCGTCTCACATTTGACAGGAAGATAACCGAGCGCCGCTATGACCTCGGTCTTGACTACGCAAGCTACGGCAACCAGATAATCCGTCCCGACCAGCGCCTCATGGAGATAAAGGTCGGCGATGCGATGCCCGACTGGCTCGTGCGCAAGCTCTCGGAGCTCGGCATATACAAGACCAGCTTCTCGAAGTACGGCAAGGCTTATACCAACTTCGTGCAGGAGCAGGCTTCCGCGAACGAGCGTATCTACGTTTCGGGCATAGCAGTTGTGAAAAATAATATATTAATGAACAGGAGTGTGTGAGTATGTTGAACGCAGTAAGCTTATTCGGCAATATTCTCAATGACATAGACGATGACTCTATATTCACCAGTGCTTCGTCTGATACATCGGTAGGAGCAGGACAGTTCTTCGTATGTGTGGGAGCGGCACTTGTGCTCGGCTTCCTCATCAGCCTTAT
Organism: uncultured Ruminococcus sp.; assembly: GCA_946183385.1. Classification (GTDB taxonomy): domain Bacteria; phylum Bacillota; class Clostridia; order Oscillospirales; family Ruminococcaceae; genus Ruminococcus. The sequence goes on along the minus strand of CAMHBN010000014.1, from coordinate 1,098 downwards.
CTATATCGTCACCCACCGCAAGGAGGGCTACGCTCAGAGCTATGTTATGACGATGATAATGCTTCCCCCTATTATCGCGCTTATCCTCATCCTTATCAATTCCACCGCAGGAGCTCTCACGCTCGCGGGTGCATTCACTCTTGTACGATTCCGAAGTGTCGCGGGTGACCCGAAGGATATAGCCTACATCTTCTACGCAATGGCAACCGGCGTTGCCTGCGGTATCGGCTACATCGGATTCGCATTCGTATTCTTCCTCGCTCTCGGTATCGTGATGTTCATCTTCTCTGAGATAAACTTCGGCGCAAGCAAGTCCAAGAACATGACACTCAAGATAACCATTCCCGAGAACCTCGACTATCAGGGCGTATTCGACCCCGTGCTCGAGAAGTACACGACATTCCACAAGCTCAGAAGAGTTAAGACCACCAACTTCGGCACACTGTTCGAGCTTATCTACTCCGTTGACGTCAAGGACGACATCGACCAGAAGAAATTCATCGACGAGCTCCGTGCTCTCAACGGCAACATGACCATCAACCTCGTATTCTTCAAGTACGACGACAAGGTTTATGAGTCCTGATAAATGACCCCCCTTAAATAAAATAACCCCTACGCGGAGCTTGTCAGACCTGTTGGGCGGGTCTGACAATTTCCGTATCTGCGCATGATCGAAGGAGAATTACTATGAACTACAGAAAGCTCGCCGCTGTTGCGGCTGTACTCACAATGCTGACATCGGCGGTGTCGTGCGGACGTGAAGCTGACGGCGGTGATACCGCTGAGACTACGCCCGTCGTAACTGACGAGGGTAATACCGAGGCGTCGGAGGAGTCCGGGACCACGGGTACGACCACGACCACGACCTCCAAGAAGTCGGACAAGACAACAACTGAAAAGACCACCAAGTCCTCGAAGACCACCACCACTACCGCTAAGGCAGGCGGTACTGCTTCGGGCGGTACTACTGTAGGCGGAAACAGCTCGGGCAGCTCGTCAAATACTACTCAGGCGGCTTCGGGCGGCAGCTCGTCCTCGCAGGAGACTACCTCTGATTCGGGCGAGAAGGTCTACGACGGCGAGATAAAGCTCAGCTCG
>CAMHBN010000013.1 GCA_946183385.1 uncultured Ruminococcus sp. | reverse complement strand
GAGCTATACGTTGACAAACCGTCACCAATCTGCTAAAATAGATTTGTTAAAAGGAGCGCGGTAATATGAAACGTGATATCGGTTATAATACAAGACAAAAGGAAAAGCTCATCGACTACCTCATACGCAACAAGGAAAAGCACACAAATGTGCAGGAGATAAGCGCCTATCTCTCATCCGAGGGCTCGCCGCTCGGTACGGCGACGATATACCGCCAGCTCGACAAGCTCGTCGAGGCGGGAGTAGTCCGCAAATTCGTCATCGACGGCAAAATGGGAGCGTGCTACCAGTACATTGAGAACACCGACGAGTGCCGCGAGCATTTCCACCTCAAATGCCTCAAATGCGGTAAGCTGATACACCTCAACTGCGACCACCTAATGGGCATTAACGAGCATATCGCCGAGCACCACGGCTTCATCATAGACCCGTCGCAGACCGTGTTTTACGGTACCTGTTCGGATTGCGCGGGAGCTGATGCCTCCGACGAGCAGGTGTAGATCTTTACGTCGTCCGTCTCGGGAGCGGTGGACTTCTCCGCACTCGCTGACGGGATGTATATTTTCATATCTTCATCGTTCATAGCTGTCACCTCTTAGTTATTATCCCGTCCCGAGGCTGTTTTATTCGGGACAAGAAAAGGAAATGTGTTTATGCGTTACCTGCGGACTCTTCTCTTCCTTGCCGCCGCGGACTTTCTGTCGCTGTTCATCGGGCTGACCCTCGCGGGCTCGGCAAATCCGCTGATACGCGTGATATCCGCGATATGCGGCGCGGGAATAATGATATGCCTCATGGCGAGCCTTGCACTGAAAACAGCGGCAGCTGACCTCAGAGCCGAGCGCACTTCGGGCGGAAAAACGCCGCTTCTGCGTCCTGCGGGAATGGCTGTCACGGCGCTGATACCGCCGCTCGCGAGCTGGCTGATACTGCGCATCGGAGCGTTCGACTTCTACCGCTGGCACAAGCTCATCAACGGCTGGTTCATACAGATATATAATATGATAAATCCCGACGCCGGTTCCTCCGCGCTGACGGACGGACAGATATGGGCTATGCTGCCGCTCGCATTCGTTCCCGCGGCTGTATTCGGTTTATTCTACGTGCTCGGATATAAAGGGGCCATCGACCTCGAAAAATAATGCGGAATTATTCGGGTTGATACTTGACTTTGTGTTCATAATGTGTTAAAATATTTCTAAAAGAATTCAAGGAGGTCAAATACCATGGCTTTTTGTAAATACTGCGGAAAAGAACTCGACAAGGACGGCAACTGCACCTGCGAGGCTTCAATGGGCAAATCCGTCCCGTCAAGAGAGCATATCAAGGCGGACAAGTCCCCTGAGGGCGGTGCGAAAAAGGCGCTCATCATTATATGCGTTGTGCTCGTGCTTGCCATCATCGTTGCTCTTGCGCTGTTCATATACAGCGGCGTCAACGCCTACAAGAAACCGATAAAGGATATGGTCAAGGGCGCGAATAAGGGCGACACACAGCGTATAATCAGCGCTATGTATACCGACGACGAGGTGAGCGAGCTCAAGGTCAGAGCCAAGGACAAGGGCTTGGACTGGGATTCCTACATAAGCGACAATGACAAGACCATCGACACTATCCGCAAGTCCAAGAACATCAGGGGAATGAAGGTAGATGTCGTTGCCAAGGAAAAGCTCGACGGAAGCAACCTTGAAAAGGTCGAGGAGTATTACAAGAACAGCTTCGGCGAGGAGGTCAAGAAGGCTTACCGCGTTGAGGTGAACCTCAGAGTCAAGTACAAGGACGGCGGCGGCGAGATCAAGAACAACGGCTGGATGACGGTCGCCAAGATAAAGGACGGCGGCTGGGTATACTGTCCCGAGGGAAGCGATACCTTCGAGGAGCTGAAGGATCTCACGATGCTTCTGTGATTTCAATAATAACAACTGTGGGGGAGACGGAGTTCTTCCCCGCTTTTTTTGGAGTGATACAATGGCTGAAACTATTCTCAAACAGACACTGATAATGCTGATACTCATGCTGGTCGGAGCTCTGAGTGCGAAAACAGGGCTGATAAGCTCCGCGGCGAACAAGGACTTGTCCAAATTCGTATTGCAGGTGGTCAACCCTGTAGTCATATTCATGTCGTATCAGACGGAACTCAAGCCCGAGCTCGTGAAGAAGCTGCTGCTGACGTTTTCGCTTTCCGCGCTCGCTATGGCGGTAATGCTCGCGGGAGCGTACCTGCTCATACGCCCTAAGGAGGGCAGGAACACCGAGATAGAGCGGTTTTCGTCGATATACTCGAACTGCGGCTTTATGGGCATACCGCTTGTGAATGCGCTGTTCGGAATGGAAGGCGTGTTCTGCCTGACGGCTTTCATCACCGTGTTCAACCTCACGGTGTGGACTCACGGAGTCATACTCATAACAGGCGAAAAAGACGTAAAATCGGTGCTGAAGGTGCTTCGCTCGCCTACGATGATAGCGATAGGACTGGGACTGCTCGCGTTCTTCTTAAAGATAAGGCTGCCGGAGATACCCTCGAAGGCTCTCGGATACATAGCGGATATGAATACGCCGCTTGCCATGGTGGTTTCGGGCGTTACGATATCCGAGACGAGCATACTTTCGATAGTTAAAAAATCAGGTGTATACAGGGTATGTTTCTCTAAGTTGATTTTGCTTCCTTTTATACTGACGGTTATATTTTCGGCGCTTCCTGTGGACGAGCAGGTGAAGATGACAGTCCTCGTTGCAGCGGCTGCTCCGCCCGCCGCAATGTGTACTCTTCTCTGCATTCGGAGCGGTAAGGATTCCCTCTACGCAAGCGAGATTTTCACCGCAGGAACTATACTATCTGTTATCACATTACCATTAGTAATAATAATTACGGAATATGTTACAAAAATGATAAGTTAAATTTGTTGCTAACGCTGATTTTTAGAATTTTATCCAAAAAAGGTTTTATTTTTTTTTAAAATGTGTTATACTATATATACGAAAAGAACTATTTCCTTTACTATTGCTAAGCAAAAGGAAAGGATGGCTGGTCGCGGAGCTGCCGATCGTCCCGCGGTCGCCGATCCGAACTACTATCACTGAAAGAACGGAGTATGACTCATGGAAAAAAGAGGAATCAGCAAGCTTGATCTCAAGAGACGCAACCGTATGCAGATACTGCGCGTCATAAGGGAATCAGGTCCAATTTCAAGAGTTGACGTGGCAAGCGCTCTCGAAATAACAAGAGCTGCTGTCACAATAATCACCAACGAGATGATCGAGGAGGGTGTTCTCGTTGAGATCGGCGAAGCTCCGATCAATACGGAAAAGCTCCAGAAGGGCAGAAGAAAGATCCTCATCGACATCAACGTCAACAGCCGTTTTGCACTCGGCGCTACGGTTGACGAGAAGGAGGTAAGCATCGGTCTTACCAACCTCAATTCCGAGGTGCTCGACAAGTCCAGCATGGTCATCGACGAGAGGACGACCAGCAAGGACATCATCAACTACATAATCAAGGCGAGCAACACCATGATCGAGAACAGCGCCCTCACAAAGGACAAGATACTCGGTCTCGGCGTTGGCGTGGTGCCTTCGATGTGGGGCAAGCTCAAGATCTTCTACAAGGACGGCGTGCTCGATTTCACCAACTTCATCGAGAAGCTCTCGGGAAGCCTTGACATTGATATACACTGCGGCAACGCTATCGGTCTCATGGCTCTTGCAAGCAACGATTTCAGAACGCAGAACGGCTATCAGACAAACACCGCTTTCCTGCACAACGGAAATCAGGTCAACCTCGCTATCGTGAACAAGAATGAGCTCTCGAACGACTACATCTCGTACACCTCTATGATAGAGAAGTACATCGTTAGTCCGAACGGACGCGCTTATGAAGGTTATCCCAACGGCTCCGTAAAGGCTGAGCTTTCAAGATCGGCAATGCTCTCAGCATTTTACGAGATATATTCCAAGGACAAGACCCCCGTGCTCTATGAGCTCACAGAGGGCGATAAGTCGAGGATAAACACGGATACGGTCTTCATGGCACTCATGAGAGGCGAAGAGCCCGTAAAGAACCTTGTTGACGACATCATCGCGAAGTATACCGTACTGGTGAACAACCTGTCGATAAGTCACTTCGCAAAGAAGATCGTCCTCCATAACTATAAGCTCAACGAGAAGCAGTTCGACTATGTGAAGCGCGAGATGATACGTCTCGTCAGCGAGGACATCGCCGACAGAGTCGTTCTCAGCAAGCTCGACGGAAAGAATAATTTCCTCGGCGGCTGTGCGCTCATCATTCAGGATAACTTCTACACAATGGGCGGTATGCAGAAGTAAGAAAAAAGCTCGGGTGACTGTGATACCCATACAGCAGTATTATGTGAAACTACTGGGGAAAAACTTTCTGAAGAAAGTTTTTCCCCAGCCCCTTTTTCAAAAGGGTCATCCTCAATAAGTCCGCATATTGCTACTGTATGAGTATTACAGTTACCTGATGCTTTTTTATTGACAATATCCCCGAATGGCTATATAATGGTATTATCAATTCATCACAGGAGAACCGCTATGAAAGTCAGATTCCATCTTCCCGATTTCTCGGGCAGCTTCAAGCTCAATCTGCTGTTTGCCGACATGGTCAGACAGCACCCCGAATTCTTCCGCGAGGGTGTGGAGATAGCCTCAGTCTACGGCGTTTTCCCGCCTTGTCTGTGGAATGGCGGCAGGTCGCAGGGCGGCAATGCCGACAAGAACTACATTAAGATAGTGATAAAGGAGTTCAACGACCGCGGCATACCGCTCCGCTTCACGTTCACGAACCTTATGCTCGAAAAGAAGCACCTCAGTGACGAGCGCTGCAATATGATGCTCAATCTCGCGAACAACGGCATGAACGAGGTCATCGTGGCGTCGCAGCTGCTTGAGGACTACATACGCCGCTACTTCCCGAAGTACAAGCTGACGAGCTCGACCTGCAAGCGGCTCGACTCAGAGGAGGCTCTCGTTGAGGAGCTCGGTAAGGACTACCACGTAGTCGTCGCGGACTACGACCTCAACAATAAGTTCGACATACTGGAAAAGCTACCGCGCAAGCAGGACGTGGAGCTCCTTGTCAATGCGTGCTGTCAGCCCGAATGTCCATCACGCGTCCAGCACTACAAGGACATCGGACAGGCTCAGATAGACTTCTGCGCCCATATCAAGCGCTTCCCGAATGCTCCCTTCGACATTGAGAAGCACGACCCCAACAACTTCCGCAGCTGTCCCTACTCGAAGCGCAACATCTACGCGATTCGCGACCTGCCCACGCACATCTCTCCCGATGCGATATGGGAAAAATACGTGCCTATGGGCTTCGAGCAGTTCAAGATAGAGGGGCGCACCGCGAGCACCCTCAACAAGATCGAGACCTACCTCTACTACATGGCAAAGCCCGAGTGCCGCGACGAGGCGCGCTACTTCCTGCTCACCGTAATGGAGGAGTCGGGAGCGCTGATGTACACATAAAATGAGCCCGAAAGCATACCGCTTTCGGGCTTTTCACTTATCAAGGGCATTTTTCAGTGCCCAGTCCTGCATCTCAAAGAACATCTTTCCCTTGATATCGTCATACCTGACCCACATAAACTCGTGGTCGCTCTCCGTCGGAGCAGTCTCCCGCGCGATAAACTCCCCGCGGTAGTAGGTCTGTATCGGGTGGAAGTAGCCGATAGAGCTGTGAAACAGGTAGGTTTCCGCGGTGCAGAGCCTCTCCCCTACTGCGACCGTATAACCCGTCTCCTCTCTGCACTCACGGACGAGGCAGTCGGTGTGCGATTCGCCGTTCTCTATGCCTCCGCCGACAAGGAAATAGCCCTTGGGAGTCCTCACCACTCCGACCTCATCTCCGCGGACGGGAATGATGTAAGCGCCCTCTCTGTCGCGATATTCCGCGTTTTCCTTCACTCCGAACACCCTGTGCATAAACTCACCCCTTCGTTTTCTAATACGATTATACATCTGCGGCGGTGGGTTGTCAATGCACACATAGCAGACTGCCGATAAAAAAATCTTGCATTATCCGCACCTTTATGCTATAATTATACTGTATAAATATGCGAACACGCGAAGAGAGGTATCATTTTGGCTAACGATAAGATAAGGAATTTCTGCATTATAGCTCATATAGACCACGGCAAATCGACACTCGCCGACCGTATCCTCGAAAAGACCGAGACGGTCGCGGTGCGCGATATGGAGGACCAGCTCCTCGACAATATGGACATCGAGCGCGAGCGCGGCATTACCATCAAGGCGCGCGCAGTACGCCTCAAATACACCGCCAAGGACGGCGAGGACTACGTCTTCAACCTCATCGACACTCCCGGTCACGTTGACTTCAACTATGAGGTGTCGCGCTCGCTCGCGGCTTGCGAGGGAGCTATCCTCGTGGTGGACGCCTCGCAGGGTATCGAGGCTCAGACCCTCGCGAACACCTACCTCGCCATTGAGCACGACCTCGAGGTTGTGCCCGTGGTCAACAAGATAGACCTGCCCTCCGCCGACCCCGAGAGGGTCTGCACCGAGGTCGAGAACGTGATAGGCATACCCGCTATGGACGCGCCGCGAATCTCCGCGAAAATGGGCATCAACATCGAGGAAGTCCTCGAGCGCATTGTCACGGACGTTCCCGCTCCGCAAGGCGACACCGAAAAGCCGCTGAAAGCCCTCATTTTCGACAGCTACTACGACTCCTACAAGGGCGTTATCATCTACGTCCGCGTGAAGGAGGGACGCGTCAAAGTCGGCGACAATATCCGCCTGATGGCTACGGGAGCCGTTTTCACCGTCGTTGAGGCAGGCTTTATGGACGCTACAAGCCTCGTCAACAACGGCTCGCTCGAAGCGGGCGAGGTCGGCTATATCGCGGCATCTATCAAGTCCATCGGCGACACCCGCGTCGGCGACACCGTCACCAACAACGACGACCCGTGCGACGAGCCGCTCCCGGGCTACCGCAAGGTCAATCCCATGGTATTCTCGGGTATATATCCCGCGGACGGAGCTAAATACGGCGACCTCCGCGAGGCCCTCGAAAAGCTCCAGCTCAACGACGCCTCCCTCTCCTTCGAGCCCGAGACCTCTATCGCGCTCGGCTTCGGTTTCCGCTGCGGCTTCCTCGGACTTCTGCACATGGAGATAATTCAGGAGCGCCTCGAACGCGAGTACAACCTCGACCTCATAACGACCGCACCGTCGGTTATATACAAGGTCACGATGACGAACGGCGACGTCCAGTACATCGACAACCCCACCAACTACCCCGATCCCGCCCTCATACAGACCGCCGAGGAGCCCATGGTCAAGGCAAGCATACTCTCGCCGTCGGAATTTGTCGGCAACATCATGGAGCTGTGTCAGGACAGGCGCGGCGTGTTCAAGGACATGAAATACCTCGATGATACGCGAGTTGAGCTCCACTACGAGCTCCCGCTGAACGAGATAGTTTACGACTTCTTCGACGTACTGAAATCGCGCACCAAGGGCTATGCGAGCTTCGACTACGAGATGCTCGGCTACGCTCCCTCGAAGCTGGTAAAGCTCGATATACTGCTCAACGGCGATATCGTGGATGCGCTGAGCTTCATAATCCATGCGGACAAGGCTTACCCGAGAGCCCGCAAGATAGCGGAAAAGCTCAAGGACAACATTCCCCGCCAGCTCTTCGAGGTGCCGATACAGGCGGCGATAGGCGGCAAGATAATCGCCCGCGAGACGGTCAAGGCAATGCGCAAGGACGTACTCGCGAAGTGCTACGGCGGAGATATCACGCGAAAGAAGAAGCTGCTCGAAAAGCAGAAGGAAGGCAAGAAGCGTATGCGACAGCTCGGTACGGTAGAGGTACCGCAGGAAGCCTTTATGAGCGTGCTGAAGCTGGATTCGTAAGCTGTAGGGACGCCCATCGGGCGTCCGAAAACAATCGAAATACGGCAGACGGACGCACAATGCGCGCCCCTACACAAACGTTCATCTTTCGGGCGGATAATATCCGCCCCTACACAATAGGAGGGAGAAAATGGTTCTCAACTACATCTTGGCAGGCTGTGCGGCGGTATTCTTCATACTGTGCGTGCTGTCCGTAATGGCGGAGCGTTCTCCCTCGGATAAGGCATTCTCGCGCAACCTCTTCCGCAGGCTGAAAATAACCCTGCGCGAGATTGGACCGCTCCTGTTCGTGGCGGTAGCGGCTGTGCTCGTCATAGCGGCGCTGAAATGGGACAAGCTCGACATCGTGTGGACTGCCTGCTCGCTCGGAGCAGCCGCGCTCGGACTTATAATACTCGACAGCTTCCGCATATTCGGCAGACTGTGGTCACGCCGCAGAAGAAAGAAAAAGCACCCTCTGCACTGGCTGAGGGAAGTCCCCGCGACAAAGGAAGCCGCCGAGCTCAAAGAGCCGAAGGAAGCGCCGCTCGCAAGGGAGCTCCCCGAGCTTGAAGCGCCTGTTACAGCAGAGGAATAAGAAAGGATACAGATATGAGTATTTATAAATGCCCCAACTGTGGGGAAAGGTCATTCAATCCGATAACGAAGGCGATGGCGGGACAGCTCAATTCGCGCGGCAGGGTCTGCATGAAGTGCGGCAGAAGAATAGTCAACGGCAAGGGCGCGACCATCTTCAACGCCATTTTCAGCATACTGATGTTCGCGGGAATAGTCGCGACCTACCTCGGTGCTCCGAAAACAATGGGAACGAGCTACGAGTGGATAAAGGACTTCGAGCTCATCATCACCGTCGGACTGCTCCTCGCGAAGTTCATCGTGCCGCGCCTTGTGAACGCGTTTTTCTTCAAGATGACGCCCGCGATACGCATCGACCCCGTCTCATGAATACGCTCGGTATCTATGTGCACGTCCCGTTCTGCGGGAAGAAATGCGGATACTGCGACTTCTACTCCGTCTGCTACTCGAAGGTGCAGGCGGAGCTTTACGTTAATGCGGTCCTGCGCAATATACGGCACTATGCGGACAATTCCCGCACGGTTGACACAGTCTATTTCGGCGGCGGCACGCCCTCGCTCCTGACGGCGGAACAGCTCTCGGAAATAGTCTCGGAAATCGGGCGGAGCTTCTCCCTCGCTCCCGACGCGGAGATAACCCTCGAAGCCAACCCGAACACTCTCACGCCCGAGAAGCTCGCGGGGCTGCGTAATGCGGGCATAAACAGGCTCTCGGTAGGGATGCAGTCGATGTGCGACGCGGAGCTGAAGCTCCTCGGTCGTTCACACTCCGCAGAACGCGCCGCAAGGGCTGTCACAGACGCGGCGGAGGCGGGCTTCCGCAATATCTCCTGCGACCTTATGCTCGGCATACCCACGCAGACCCCCGACAGCCTAACGGCTTCAATCGAGCGGCTCGCGGAGCTCCCGATACAGCACGTTTCCGCCTATATCCTCAAAATCGAGGACGGCACGCCGTTCGACTGCGGCGAGGTGCGGGCTTCCCTCCCCGACGAGGACACCACCGCGGAGCTCTACCTGCTTGCGGTGCGTGAGCTCGGCAGACACAGCTTCGAGCAGTACGAGGTCTCCAACTTCGCGAGGGCAGGCTTTGAAAGCCGCCACAATTGCCGCTACTGGCGGTGCGAGGACTACCTCGGTATCGGACCTGCCGCGCACTCGTGCTATGACGGCAGGCGGTTCGCTGTACCGCGCGATATATCTGCGTTTATCGAGGCTGACGTCCAGCAGGCGGAGGTCACCGACGAGCACCCCTGCGGCTTCGAGGAATACGCAATGCTCAGGCTCAGGCTCGCGGAAGGGCTTGCACTTTCGGACGTCCCCGACCACCGCGCAGACATCGAAAAAAAGCTGCCCGCACTCGTGAAGGCGGGCTACGTGAGATATGACGGCGAGCGCGTGTCGCTCACTCCCGAGGGCTTCCTCGTGTCGAATTCGGTCATTGAAACGCTCATATTTTAGCCCAGCAGCTCCTCCCGCATAAGCGCGAGGAGCTTTTTTTCGCGGCGCGACACCTGCACCTGCGTGATACCGAGCAGCTTCGCCGTCTTCGACTGCGTCAGCCCGCGGAAGTACCGCAGCTCCAGCAGAGCCCTGTCCTCGTCGGGGAGCCGTGCCATTATCTGCCGCAGAGCGAGCAGGTCGGTTATCGCCTCGTCGGGAGCCTCAACCGGCACGTCGAGCTGTCCCTCGTCCTCGTCGGGAGAGGTCAGCGATATCAGCGGCTGAGCCGCACACAGCGCCTCCGCGATGTCGGATACGTCCTCGCCCGTAAGCTCCGCAAGCTCGCTGAGCGCGGGCTCCCTGCCCTCGCGCTGTACGAAGTCCGCGCACACCCTTTGCAGGCGCATACCGAGCTCCCTGAGACTGCGGCTCACGCGTATGCTCCCGCCGTCGCGGAAAAGGCGCTTTATCTCGCCGAGTATCACTGGCACGGCGTAGGTCGAGAACTTCACGCCGCGCTCGGGGTCGAAGGCTTTCACTGCTTTTAGCAGACCGAGACAGCCCGCGGAGTAGAGGTCGTCGTACTCGATACCCCGCCCGCGGAAGCGGTTCGCGCAGAGGTGCACCAGCCCGAGATTCTCCTCGGCGAGCGGCTGTTTCAGCTCAGCTGCCATGCGCCGCCAGCTTCTTCCGCATGGTCACGGTAGTCCCCTGCCCGACCCTGCTCCGCACGGACAGCCTGTCCATGAACGACTCCATAACCGAGAAGCCCAGCCCCGAGCGCTCTTCCTCGGGAGCGGTGGTGAACAGCGGCTCCATAGCCTTTTTCACGTCCGCGATACCGCAGCCGCCGTCGCGCACGCGTATGTATATCTCGCGCTCGGGCAGGAGCCTCAGCACAAGGTCTATCCTTCCGCTCGTGCCGCGGTAGCCGTGCACAATCGCATTCGTGACAGCCTCAGAGACCGCCGTGCGTATGTCCGAGAGCTCCTCCACTGTGGGGTCAGCCTGCACGATGAACGCCGAAACTGCCGCCCTTGCCGCGCTCTCATTCGCCGAGAGCGACGGCATACTGAATCTTATCTCATTCAGAATCTCCATATTCTGCCTCCTTTAAGTTATCCTGACTATGCGCTCTATCCCCGCGAGCCTCAGCACGCGGCGTATGCTCTCCTGCGGGCTTTTCACCTCGAGCCTTCCGCCGCACTCTCTCATCAGCTTGTGTCTGCCCATGATGAGCCCTATACCCGAGCTGTCCATGAACGTGATGCCGCTCATATCGAGCGAGAGCACGTCGGGCTGCATATTGATGATGAAGCTGTCAAGCTGCTCGCGTGCCGACTTTGCGGAATGGTGGTCAATTTCACCTCTGAGAGCCGCAATTGCCGTGCCGTTCTCCGATTTTATGTCTACCTTCAACCTTCTACCCTCCGTTCTGTGCCTGTTTATGCCCTATTATACCACCGCTTCCGCGCGGAAAATGTCAAAACAGGGCGGCGATGAATCCAGAATTATTGTAGGGGACGCCGCCCTCGGCGTCCTGCGAATTTGACGGTTGTCTGCGGGCGCACGGAATGCGCCCCTACAAATCGTTTCAGGTGGATTGTCTGTGTAATTGCGGGCGGATAATATCCGCCCCTACACTTGAAATATCCGCCGAAAAATGCTATAATACCATTAATAAAGCCACGGAAAGGAACAACGTTATGCCTAAGCAATTCTGGAAGGGCAGTGCTCTGCTCGCGCCCGTACCTGCCGCGCTCGTCAGCTGCGGCACTCCCGACAAGCCCAACGTCCTCACCATCGGCTGGACGGGCATAGTCTGCACGCGACCGCCGATGACGTATATCTCCGTGCGCCCCGAGCGCTACTCGCACGACATTATCCGCGATTCCGGCGAATTCGTGATAAACCTCACCACCTCCGCAATGGTGCGCACCGTGGACTTCTGCGGCGTGAAGAGCGGCAGGGACATCGACAAATTCGCCGTCTGCGGACTTCACGTACAGCCCGCGGAGAAGGTCGCGGCTCCGCTGATAGAGGAGTGTCCCGTCAGCCTCGAATGCATGGTCACGGAGAGCAAGCTCCTCGGCTCGCACACGATGTTCCTCGCGGAGATAGTCGGCATAGACGTGGACGAACGCTACATCGACAGCAAGGGCAAGCTCAACCTCCAGCAGTGCGGGCTCGCGGCTTATGCGCACGGGGATTATTTCGCACTCGGACGCAAGCTCGGCGACTTCGGCTTCTCTGTCCGCAAAAAGAAAAAGAAACGGTAATTCTTGTAGGGGACGCCGCCCTCGGCGTCCCGCAAATTTAACGATAAGCGGGCGGGCGAGGGCGCCCGCCCCTACATTATGTCGCGATGTCCTCAATAAACCTCCGCAGCTCCTCCTCCGTCTCCATTATCACGCCCTCGCGGAGCTGTTCGCGGTCAAATTCGGGCATGAGGGCTGTGTTGTAGTCGATGACGCGGTACGGCACCGAGCTGTCCGCCTTGAACAGACCTATCCGCCCGTTGTACTCCCTGACCTCGCATAGGGGAGGGTGCTCGGGTGCGGAGACGGAAATGCGGCTCGCGAGCTTCTGGCGGTGTATCGACTGCCCAAGGGTGCATATAACGATGAATCCCGATATCGTGAGGGCTGTCATCAGCATTAAGTAGATACGCTTGTCGAAAGTCCTGTACATATTATCTCTCCTTTGCCGAAAGTATTAAGTCTATTATTCACATTTTTTGCTAAATTATACAAATCTTTAAAAAATGCATATCAGCTATTAACAAACGCTTTCAAACGTGGTATAATATACAATGTATAAATATGCGACTTATCATTTTACAGAAAGGAGTATCACCGTCCACGCGGTGACCTGACAAAATGACTGATAAAACACCTAACCGCAGCGGAGCCCGCAAACGTCCCGCCTCCGCTTCGCAGGGCAGACGTCCGAGAACGCAGGGCGCACCCTCACGACAGGGAGCAGCCTATCCACAGGGCGGAGCTCAGTACGCTCAGGGCAGACCGCCCATGCGCTCGCCGCAGGGAAGACAGCCCCAGCGCACCAATCCCGCGTCTATGCAGGAGCAGCCCAAAAAGAAGAAGAAAAAGAAGAACAAAGCACTCGTCATACTCAAGAAGGTCATGGGAGCTATCGTTACCACGCTCCTGTCGCTCTTCCTCGTTATGATAATCTCGGGCACTATCGTCGCCACAGCGATGACGATATACGTCCTCGACTTCATGGACGAATCAACGAGCGTCACCTTCGCTACTCTCGAATCGGGAAGCGATACCTACTTCTACGGTACGGAGATAGACGAGGAAACAGGCGAGGAGAAGCTGAAGCTCCTCAACCAGATAAAGACCGATATCCAGCGTATCCCCGTCTCGATAGACAAGGTGCCGCAGGACGTCCGCAATGCTTTCGTTTCCACCGAGGACGAGCGCTTCTACGCCCACGACGGTGTTGACTACAAGCGTACATTCTCGGCATTCCTGAATATGTTCCTGCACTTCTACGACACCGAGCAGGGTGGTTCGACCATCACCCAGCAGCTCATCAAGCAGCTCACCAAGGACGACGAGCACTCGATGCAGCGTAAGATACGCGAAATATTCGCGGCTATGCAGCTCGAGAAGACCTACACCAAGGACGAGATCCTCGAGGAGTACCTCAACTACATCTCGTTCGGCGGTCCTATCAACGGCATACAGCTCGCCTCGACGCGTTACTTCGGCAAGGACGTCAGCGAGCTCACCATACCAGAGGCGGCTGTCCTCGCAGCGATACCCAAGAGCCCGCAGTATTACGGTCCTATGGTCGAGACCAAGGACGACGACGGCAATATCATCGTGGACGGTGAGGCTAACAACCATATCCGCCAGCGCTACGTTCTATGGCAGATGTACAAGAACGGCGCGATAACCTACGACGAGTATCAGGAGTACCTCAACACGAAGATACTCTATACATGGGCTCCCGAGTATAAGGAGCTCCACCCCGAGGTAGACCTCGAAGCTCTCGAATCCGAGCAGAACAGGTACACGTGGGAGGTCGACGCGATGATGTACGAGGCTGCTGCTATCGTACAGGAGCAGTTCAACCTTGAAACTCAGGACGAGGCTATCGCACGTATCAACAAGGGCGGCTACCGCATCTACTCCACCACTGACCCGCGTATGCAGAAATACGTCGAGGAGAAAATGCTCGACATCGGCAACATCATGGACAGAGGCTACGTAACAAGATGGGTCGACCTCGACGGCGACGGGCAGGTCGAGGAGGAGATACCGCACGTTGCCTTCGTCGCACTCAGGTACGACGGCTCGGTAATGTGTCAGGTCGGCAACGTCGGCGAAAAGACAGGCTCGCTCTCGACCAGCTACGCCGTAACAGAGCCGCGTCAGATAGGTTCGACGGTAAAGCCGATAACGACCTACGGTCTCGCGCTTGAAACAGACCATATCCACTGGGGAAGCGTCTACACCGATAAGCCTATAATGGAAGTAAACGGCAAGCCGTGGCCTTCAAACTATACGACCGATACCTCGGTAAGTATCTCACACGAACAGCACAACATCTACTACTTCCTACAGAAGTCGTTCAATACCGTTCCCGCTCAGCTCTGTCAGGAGCTCACGCCCAAGGCGGTATTCAAGTTCGCGACGGAGAATATGGGTATGAAGCTCGACCCCAAAGACGAGAGCTACTCGCCTCTTTCCATCGGAGCTCTCACGTGGGGTATCACACTCGAGAACCTCGTAAACGCATATATCCCCTACGGCAACCTCGGCGTATACAACGACGCGCACATCATCTCCAAGATAGAGGACGGCAACCACAAGATAATCTACTCCAACGACGGCAACGCACGTCAGGCAGTGTCTGCCGAGACAGCCTACGTCATGAACCGTATGCTCAAGAACGTTGTTGACCAGGGTACTGCGGCAAGCGTACACTTCAACAATAAGGTGCTCGTCGGTAAGACAGGTACCTCCGAGGACTGGCAGAACCTCACCTTCGTAGGTCTGACACGTGACTTCGTAAGCGGCGTAACGATAGGCTACCGCGAGTACAACGACTACCTCAAGCTCCCGACCTCGCTTCACGCCTGCGACGTGTGGAATTCGATAATCGGCAGCTACGCGGATACGATGTATATGGATACACCTATGGACTTCGAGCGCTGTCCCTCGGTCATCGACGCGGCAATGTGTACGTCTACGGGCTGTATCGCGGGTGCTTACTGTCCCAGAGGCATAACGGGCTACTGGAAGTCGAGCAACTGCCCGACCTGTGACGGAGCACACTATGTGGCTCCCGACCCGAGCACGGTTGACCCGAATGCAGGCGGTGAAACTCCCGACCCGAACGCAGGTGTTGACCCGAATGCAGGCGTTGACCCGAATGCGGGCGTTGACCCGAACGCAGGCGTTGACCCGAACGGCGGCGGTGCATGGGTTGACCCGAATGCAGGCGGAGGCGGCGGAGACGCTCCCGACCCCGGCGGAGTCAGCGAATGGTAAAGCAATAACAAAAAAGACCTGTCTGCTCTGTGCGGACAGGTCTTGCATTATCTCCCTGCCAGAGGCACTGCCTCTGGACTCCGGTCAAGGCTCTGCCTTGACAATCCGCAAGGGCTCTGCCCTTGACCCGTGGGGGGGG
>CAMHBN010000012.1 GCA_946183385.1 uncultured Ruminococcus sp. | reverse complement strand
AAACCGTAAACATAGAGCTCGACGACCTGCAAACCAAAACATTGAACGAGATATTCACAAGCGGCTTCTTTGTAGAGGGCTATATCTCGCTCCATGGAGCGGATAACTGCTGCGACATCTCCATACCGCTCATCGGCTTCCACGGCGACTGGTGCATGGTGCCGACGGTCATTCCGCAGAACGATTACGCCGTAACTCCAAGGGTGAGCCTCGGCTACACAGAGATGCGCACCGACATCAGCTTCGCAAAGGCAGCACAGCTGATAAAGAATGTCATAAGCAAGGATCTGTACCTTTCGAACCTCGATCCCGAGCATCCCGATGAATACCCGCTCACTATGGAGACTATGTTCAGCAAAGCTCAGAGAAACGAGTTCGCAAAGCTCCGCGAGGGCGTGACGTATTTCTCGCCTAACAACGACGTTTTCGCCGACTATCTCGGCTGTTACTACTACCCGTCGCGTGAGGCGGCATTCACAGGAATAGACGTCTACAACAAAAGCGGCAAGCTCCTGTACTCCACCACCGAGAACGACCACAACAGCTTCGAGACTCAGCTTGCTTTTCTGCCCTCTGAGGCGTATCAGCTCCCCGACGGAGAATACACGGGCAGGATAGATTCGTATATACGCTACGGCGACGGGAAAGACAAAAAGCAGTCCTATCCCTTTGGTATCGCGATAGATACATCTGTCCCGAAGGTCACATACAATGTCTCCGAGGGAAACGGCAGACAATACCTGAATATCACCGCGACCGACAACTCGCTCGACGGTATCTACATTATGGGTTCAAAGATAGGAAAGGACTCGAAAGAGAGCATCGCCGCCTTCAATGCGCTCGCACTCACACAGAGGACGCTCAGCTGCGATATCTTCCCCGAGACCGAAAAACGCATCTTCAACAACTATCCGCCGATAACGCAGTCAGATAAGCTCGGCGACTTCCGCTGTATCCTCACGGGACTTGTCAGACCTCAGAGCCATTACAACGTCTGCGAGATATTTCCCGCAGCGCCCGATGATAACGGCACGTTCTCGCTCATCTATGATGTAACGGGAATGCAGGATTACAGCGTCACGGTAGTTGACCGCGCATTCAACGAATACAGCTTCCATTCGGAAAGTACGGATTTAAATGTATCTTCCTTTATCCCCGGCTTGTGGAAAAGCGTAGAAGATTACTACGGCTTGGATACGTACTACGAGTTCACGGAAGGCAGCAGCTTTACACTGATAGAAACAGCTGAAAAGGAGCGCTGGAAGATGTCCTACGTCATTGAAGGCGACAGGATATCGTTCATCGACTGTTGGGGTTATAATACGAATACAGGAACGATAAGGTGGACAGGACCCTACAGCGCTGTTGTCAACTGGGAGGACGGCAGAACGGAAACCTTTGTCTACGATTTCAGGTCAATGTCGAACGATAATAAGACCTTCTACTGCAACATGGAGCTTGAAGAGCTCGCAAAGACGTATTATGAGAATATCAGCGGCTCAAGACCCGAATTCGCAAGGACAGTATACAACACGGAGGATGACACCGTTTCGATCTACATCTACGATTATGTGGACGGAAGAGAGGATGTCCACGACGTATACACCGTCCAGCGCTCGAATGCTTACGGTGTGGACATCGTCGGCGACACAGTTGACCTGCAAAAATCCGCACGTCTGAACAAGAAGGGCGTATGGAGCGCCTATACTACCTCCTATGACCTTAACATACCGCGCTATTTCAATATCACCGATGTCTATGACAACTCCGTTCAGGGCACTTATGCGTACCAGTCCGACGGCATCGAGTATCCGTTCACCTGTACGTTTGACGGGAACACCGCGATGTTCTCGTTTGAATCATACAACATCGAGCACGTGCCCGCAAGCAGGGCTGAGATGACAGGCTTGAACGCCGACCGGATAGGGCTGACATGGGTCAACACTTTCTATGAGATATTCACCTATCATCCAGAGGCGGATAAGATAAGCGATATCGGATTTATGACGAACCACAGGCTCACGGAGCTCACACGCGAGCACTTCATCAAAACCACCCACACCGAGCCTGACCACCTTACGGTCGAATATACGGGATATGAAAACCTCGCCGAAGTGAGGATATTCCTCACCGATAAGAACGGCTTCGAGGAGTGGGACGAGGTCTACACCGTTGATATAATCACGGGCAAGGGACAGAATTCGGGCGGTATGGACGTAGACCTGCTGGGCGACTTCTGCGAGGGGCCCGCTCTCGGAGACGTGAACGGAGACGGAAAGGCAGACGCCAAGGACGCCTCGGATATACTCGTGTACTACTCGAAAATGTCCACGGGCGCGGAGGGCGGCTTCACCGACGAGCAGAAAACCGCGGCAAACGTCAACGGCGATACCCTGATTGACGCCAAGGACGCCTCCGTGATACTTTCGTACTACTCCTACACCTCCACGGGAGGTACGGACAGCCTCGCACAGTTTCTCTCGCCAAAAGGCTGATCTACTCAGGTATAATGGCTTCCGGTGGATACGGTGTTCGCAATTGCTGATTATATCGCAAACGCCCACCACCTGACGACCACCTGAAATGTTATTTCTCAAAAGGAGCATTCCCATTGCAGAACATCATTTTCTTTGACATCGACGGCACCCTCATCACCGAGGACTCCCGCCGCCTTATCCCCGACAGCACTCGCCGAGCCATCGCGCTCGCACGCGAGAACGGCTGTCTCACCTTCATCAACACAGGACGCACAAGATTCAACGTCAGCCCGCAGGTGCGTGAGCTCGGCTTCGACGGACTTATATGCGGGTGCGGAACCTACATCGAGTACAACGGCGAAGTCCTGCTGTACAACAAGCTCACGCAGGAGCACTGCCGCAGAACTGCCGCTATCCTCCGCGGGTGCGGCGTCACTCCCGTATACGAGCACAGGGACGGCTACTTTTTCGACCGCCTTGCTCCCCGCAACGCCGACCTCGAGGACTTCCTCGTCTCCTTTGTCGAGGAGGGCATAGACATCAGCCGCGACATATCCGAACCCGAATTCATCTATGACAAGTTCGTGATATGGGAGAATCCCGACGCCGATATGGAGCGCTTCCGCCGCGAGATAGGCAGGGACTACGAGATGATAGACCGCGGACACGGCTTCTGGGAGAATGTGCCGCGCGGCTTCTCAAAGGCGACGGCTATGGACTTCATAATGGAGAAGCTCGGTATCCCGCACGAAAACTCCTACGCGATAGGCGACAGCACCAACGACCTGCCCATGCTCCGTGCTGCCGGGCACAGCATAGCTATGGGAGGCGCCGAAGTCATCTACCCTTATGTCTCGTACATCACTACGCCTATTTTAGAGGACGGCATATACAACGCCCTCGCTCACTTCGGGCTGATACGTTCCGATTGACAAAGGCACGCAAAAAGTGTTATACTAAAAGCAGATACAAACCAAGGAGGTACGTATATGAAAGCACTCATCGTCGTCGATATGCAGAACGACTTCACCACGGGCGTTCTCGGCAATCCTCAGACAGCCGCTGTCGTGAAGAATGTCGCGGACACGATAAAGAAATTCCGCAAGAACGAACCCGACGGTCTTATCATCGCCACGCTCGACACCCACTTCGAGAACTACTCCGAAACGCAGGAGGGCAGGAATCTGCCCGTGCCGCACTGTATCAAGGGCTCGGAGGGCTGGGAGATAGTCCCCGAGGTAAAGAAAGCTCTCGGCAAGAGCTGCACATACGCTGAAAAGCTCACCTTCGGCAAGTACGACCTCCCCGAACTCATCGGCATGGACGCCGACATTGAGGAGTTCATCGTTATCGGAGTATGCACCGATATATGCGTCATATCAAACGTTATGATACTCAAAGCCGCCTACCCCGAGGTGCCCGTGAGGGTCATCGCGGACTCGTGTGCCGGAGTATCGCCCGAAAGCCACGAAAATGCGCTCTCTGCCATGAAGGTATGTCAGGTGCGCGTAGACGATAAATACTGAAACGGAGGAAGAACATGAGCTATTCATTCAATGCGGAAAAGACCGCAAACGACGTCATCAACTGGGTAAAGAAATACTTTGAGGAGAACGCTTCTCCCTCAACTTATGCCGTTATCGGCATATCGGGAGGCAAGGACAGCTCTATCGCTGCGGCTGTATGCGCAAGGGCTCTCGGCAAGGACAGAGTCATCGGCGTGCTCATGCCGCAGGGCGAGCAGGCTGACATCTCGTTCAGCCACCTCCTCGTTGACACTCTCGGCATAAAGAGCTACACCGTCAACATCGGCGATACAGTCAGCACGTTCATGAAAGAGCTCGGCAAGCACATCGAGCCCTCACAGCAGGCGATAATCAACACTCCCGCGCGTATCAGGATGACCACTCTCTACGCCATCGGAGCCTGTGTCGGAGCGCGCGTTGTCAACACCTGCAACCTCTCCGAGGACTGGGTGGGCTACTCGACGAAGTTCGGCGACGCGGCAGGAGACTTCTCTCCCCTCTCCGACCTCACCGTAACAGAGGTGCTTCAGATAGGCGACTATCTCGGGCTCCCGAAGGAGCTCGTCCACAAGGTGCCGATAGACGGTCTGTGCGGCAAGACCGACGAGGACAACCTCGGCTTCACTTATGCGGAGCTCGACCGCTATATCCGAGGACTGACCGACCTCTCCGACAAGCCCGAGCTCAAGGCGAAAATAGACCGTATGCACGCGAACAACCTCCACAAGTTAAAGCTTATGCCCAAGTTTGAGTACAAGGCATAATTGTCCGTCTGCGGAACGCCGAAGGCGGCGTTCCCTACAATTGAACACATAAAAAAACAGGCTCCCTCGGGAGCCTGTTTCTTATTGTCTTACTTTTTCTTCGCGTAGGATACGGGAAGGTCAGCCTGCGTTATCTTCTTAGCGTCTACCTGCTGGATAGTGAGCGCATCGTAAGCTGTGATGCCGTCGCCGTTGTCGTAAACGTCGCCGTTCTTTGCACCCTGTGCCTTGAGCGCGTACTTGTCCTTGTTGGCAATGCTCTGGAGGATAGCAACTGCGTCCGCAACTGTTACCTTCTTGTCAACGTTGGCGTCGCCCCAGAGGATATCGCCGTCTGTGGTCTGCGATGTCGAAGCCTTTGTTGTTACGACAACAGGCTCGCCGTTCTTCTCGGGCTCTTCGCCCCAGACGAGCTCGTCGTCTGCGTAGACTGTGATCTTGTCGGTTATCTCAGCCGCTTCGTTCTCGTCCGCGAAGGATACGAGGTCTGCATAGCTGTAGTCGTTCTTGGAATCCCACAGAACGTCGTCGTAGGTCTCCTTGTCCTGATTGTAGCCGAGCGCGAACTGGAATACACGGCTTCCGTAGAAGTCGCAGTCCTTCCACTGCATCTCAACGTAGTAGGTACCGTTGTCGTCGTACTTCGTGGGAGGAGTGAAGTGGACCTCGTTCTTGTTGTTCGAGTAGCCCTTCTCCTGATCGTAGTCGATACGGTAGAAGATGTACTCATCGGGATCATAGCCCTGCTCGATGAGCTCGTTTACGTTGAAGTAATATCTTGCCTTGAGGTTGCTCTCGAAGCGAGGCGGATTGATGGTTCTGTTGTAAACAACTACCTTGAGCTGAACGCTTCCGTCCTGCTCCTGATTCTTGCCGCCTGCTGCGTAGATGCCCACAGGAAGCGGATTGCCGTCGAAGTCTACCTGATCGTAGCCGTTCTTGGCGTTCTTAGACATATCGAAGTCGGGGTTGATGTGGTTCTTGTCAGCGAGCTCCTTGCCCTCTGCGCCGTAGTAGTAGTACAGACCTGCAAGGTCGCCGCAGAAGCCTGCGTTATAGTCGTCGGTAACCTCGTTGTAGATGTAGTCCTTTGTCTCGTCGTGGTGGAAGTCGTCGAGGTCAGGACCGCCGACGAGCGCACCCCAGAGGGTATGTACCTGATTTACCTGAAGCTCCTGGCTCTGCTTGTCGTTGCAGTGTGAAGCACGGTGATGAGGCTGAGTAGCGTAGCTGTTGCCGAAGCCTACCTCATAAGCGTAGCCCATCGGGTTGTTGCCGAGGATGTACTCCATCTGAGCTCTTGCCCACGGGAGGAATGTCTCGTCGCCTGTTGTCTTTGCGTATACACAAGCGCACAGACCTGCCGCTGTGTTGTAACGAGCAGAACCGTAGCCCGATACGACTGCCCAGCCCTTGGGAGACTTGGCAATGAAGTCGCCGCTCGTCTCGCTGTCGGGGAGGTCGGGTATCTCGTCGCAGGTCATGGGAGTATTCCAGAGGAAGTCGTCCATGCCGAAGTACTTATGACCGTGAACGGGCTCATAGCCCCAGTCGGAGCTGTCTATGGTAGCCGCACAGCCCGACCAGTATTCGAGGTTGTAGCGGAAGATATACCAGTCACGAGCGGTATTGGTTATAGGAGCGAGCTTAGCGAAAACGCCGCCCCAAACTGTATCCCAGCAGTGGACCCAGATGTTCTGCCAGCAGTTGCCCGTATCGGTGATGATACGTCTCATATATCCTGTGTAGGGGTGAGCGCCCTTTGCGTTTGTAGTCTCTTCATCTACGTCGATGATAGCCTTGATGTACTTGTCGTAAGCCTCATCCTTCTGTGACTCGTCCTCTGCAACTGCGCAGTAGTAAAGCCATACAGCAGCCCATGAGAGCTCATCGTAGTCGTAGCTCGAGTGATAGAAGCCGCCGTCGTAGCCGAGGACGAGCGAGCTCGGTGTAGTACCGGGAGTCCACTCCTCCTGATGTGTCGCAACAGCGAACTCATAGAGAGCTCTTGCGTATTTAAGGCTCTCAGCAGCGTAATCCTCGTCGGTGTCCTTGAAGTTGAGGTAATTGATGGCGAGAGAAGCAGCCGCGCCTGCGCACTGGTCGGGAGCGGGCATCTCTGTTGTAGCGAAGTAAGCAGGTCTCTTAACGGCACAGCTTGAAGAAGCTACGACCGTATCATCTACCTGAAGCTCGGGAGCGCACCAGTAGTTATGGTCGTTGTTACCCTCGCCGACCTGATAGCAGTAAGCTACGACATTGTCGTCCTCGTCGAGGAAGGTGACCTTCATAAAGTAGTCGTTTATCCAGCGGAGCTCGTCCTCAATGTGCTCCTGAAGACCCATATCAATGTATGCATCGCGGAACTCGTAATAGCCCCAGCCAACAGTTGAAGCGGAATAGCTTCCGGGAAGACCGAACTTAACGTGGTCGCCGGCGTCGTGCCAGCCGCCTGTGAGGTCGAGAGTGCCGTTTCCGTCGGGGTCGAGGTACTTGCGGTTCTTCTCGATGAACTCCTCGGACATCGTAACTCCCTCGTAGAGACCCTTAGCCTCACTGAGACCGCCGTCGCCCTTACCCTCGCCGATGGGCTGCTTGTCCTCCTTCTCCTCCTGATCCTTGCCGTTCTCGGAGCCGTCATTCTTGGCTTCTCCGTAGAGCTCGGGCATAGGATTGAGAGGCTGGAGCGGTATCTCCGCGTCCTTTACGTGGCAGTTGCCGCGCCACGAATAGTAGCCGTCATTGCCGACCTTGTCGCCGCACTTATTGGCGTCGTAGAAGCAGAGCGCAAGCTGGAGCGCCTCTGCAAAGTTCTGGTAATTGTTCGGATTATCTTCGTCGATATACTCAGCCCCTGCCGTAAAGGTGCTGCTTCCAAGAAGAGTCACCGCCGTAGTTGCCACCGCAATGGTCTTCTTAAAAAGATCCGATCGTTTCATGTAAAACTTCCTTTCAAAGATTTATTATCACCCGAGAGAGGTCAGGCGATTATTTCAGCAGATCCTTAGCCTTAAGCCTGTCGAAGACGATATTGTAGCCGTCGTTTCCGTCCTTAAGGGATCTGTTTACTCTGCTTATGGTCGCGGTACTTGCGCCTGTCTCTGTGACTATGCTGTTATAGACACGGTGCTCGTCGAGGAGCTTTGCCACGTGCAGTCTCTGAGCGAACGATTTCAGCTCAATGCTCGTGCAGAGGTCGTCGAAGAATTTGTAGCAGTCGTCAACCGATTCAAGAGTAAGGATAGCCTCAAAGAGAAGATCCATGCTATCAGATTTGATTTTGTCGATCATAGTTCTAACTCCAATCTGCCGCAGGGGCACATAATACGGAAAAATTCTCTACTTCACATTGTAACACATTACAACGCAAAAGTAAAGCATAAGTTTTCGATAAAATATATAAAAATTTCCCGATATTACAGTACACCTTTAGTATATGATACCATATTATCAACATAAAGTAAAGAGCAAAACTCAAAAAAGCACAACTTTGTCAATTCTTAACAATTTGATATCTCCGCCAATGTACACTCTATCCATTTATTTTTCAAATATTGCTTTTTAGGCTTGATTATGCTATAATTAAGTCAAATCTTGCGACAGGAGAATGCGATTTATGTTACACATTTACACAGGAAACGGAAAAGGTAAAACAACTGCGGCAGTAGGTCTCGCCGTCAGAGCTGCGGGAGCGGGGCTCCGCGTCCACTTCTTCCAGATGATGAAGGACGGCACCTCGTCTGAGATAGCCATGCTCGAAAAGCTCGGCGTAACAGTCAAGGCATCGGAGAGCTGCTGCAAGTTCAGCCACGAGATGAACGACAGCGAAAAGGCGATAGCTACCGCCGAGCACACAGCCATGCTCGCCGAGATAATGATGCTCCTCGGGACGGGTCTCGCCGACCTCGTAGTCATTGATGAGTTCTTCTGTGCACTGTCGGCAAAGCTCGTGGACAGCTCGCTCGCGGATGCTATGCTGAACAGCTATAACGGCAAGACCGAGCTCGTGCTCACGGGACGCGGCGCGTGCTCCCCCTACACCGACCGCGCCGACTACATCACGGAAATGACGCCGCTCAGGCACCCGTATGACAAGGGCGTGCAGGCAAGAAAGGGCATCGAATACTGACGTGAGCACGGATATGAAAACGATTACAGTCGGGATAACAGCCCACGTAGATTCGGGCAAGACCACTCTTGCCGAGGCTATGCTCTACACAAGCGGACAGATGAGAAAGCTCGGCAGAGTTGACGACGGAAGCTCCTCGCTCGACACGGATTCCATCGAGAGGGACAGGGGTATCACGATATTCGCCCACCAAGCCGAATTTACGGCGGGCGATACAAGGGTAATGCTGCTCGATACGCCGGGGCACGTCGATTTTTCGGCGGAGACCGAGCGCACGATGCAGGTGCTCGACTACGCCGTCCTCGTTATCAGCGGCACAGACGGCGTCCAGAGCCACACCTCCACCCTGTGGAAGCTCCTGCGGCAGTATGAGGTACCCGTCTTCATCTTCGTGAACAAAATGGATCTGATATCCGCCGACAGAAGCGCGATACTCAGCGAGCTGAGGCGCAAGCTCTCGGCGGACTGCTGCGATTTTTCGGGAACTGACGCGGAGATATGCGAGAACGCGGCGAGCTGCTGCGAGGAGCTGATGGAAACCTACCTCTCCGCAGGTGCGCTCGCCGACTCAGACATCGCAAAGGCTGTCTCACAGCGCAGGCTGTTCCCCTGCTGCTTCGGTTCGGCTCTGAAAACAGATGGCATAGACCGCTTCATAGACACTCTCGGCAGATTCACCGCAGAGCCCCAGCGTTCGGCAGCATTCGGCGCGAGCGTGTACAAGATATCCTACGACCCGAAGGGCACGCGCCTCACGCACCTGAAGGTCAACGGCGGAAGGCTCTCCGTGAGGGACGAGCTCACCTACACGGCGCAGGACGGCACGTCCGTGACGGGCAAGGTCAGCTCCGTGAGGTTCTATTCGGGCGAGAAGTTCCGCACCGCAGAATCCGCCGAAGCGGGCGAGATATGCGCGGTGACGGGTCTGAGCGGGACATATTCGGGACAGGGTCTCGGCTGCACCCGCGACGCGGGAGGCGCAGTCCTCGAGCCGATAATGACCTACCGTGTCAGACTGCCCGAGGAGCGCAGCGTATACGACATCCTCGACGACCTCCGCCGCCTTGAGGACGAGGACCCGCAACTCCATATCGTGTGGAACGAGCAGCTGCGGGAGATACACATCCAGCTGATGGGAGCGGTGCAGCTTGAGGTGCTGACACAGCGCATAGAGCTGAGATTCGGCTACAGGGTCAGCTTCGAGGACGGCGCGATAACCTACAGGGAGACTATCCGCGGCGCTGTTGAGGGAGTCGGTCACTACGAGCCGCTGCGCCACTACGCGGAGGTGCACCTGCTGATAGAGCCGCTCGGACGCGGTGAGGGGCTTGATTTCCGCACGGACTGCCCCGAGGACGAGCTCGACCGCAACTGGCAGCGGCTGATACTCACGCACCTGAAAGAAAAAACGCACATCGGCGTGCTGACGGGCTCGCCGATAACCGATATGCGGTTCACGCTCAAAGCGGGGCGGGCTCATCTGAAGCACACCGAGGGCGGCGACTTCCGTCAGGCGACGTACAGAGCCGTCAGACAGGGACTGCGCTCAGCCGAGAGCGTGCTCCTCGAGCCGTACTACGACTATGAGCTCGAGGTGCCGAGCGAATGCGTGGGACGCGCTATCTCCGACCTGCAGCATTTCAGCGCGGAATTCGGTCAGCCCGAGACAGCGGGCGAGATGTCGGTGATAAGAGGCAGTGCTCCCGCCGCCGAGATAGGCACGTATCAAATGGACGTCATCGGCTACACCCGCGGGCGAGGACGGCTGATGTGCACTTTTGCAGGCTACCGCGAGTGCCACGACGCCGAGCGTGTCATCGCCGATATTGGCTACGACTGCGACGCCGATGTCGAGAATTCAGCAGATTCTGTCTTCTGCTCGCACGGCGCGGGCTATGTCGTGAAGTGGAATGAAGTCCCCGAAAAAATGCACCTGCCATCGTGTATGGCGGACACTGCTCCCGCAGAGGACACAGACACCGCAAGGATACGCAGATTCGCTGAAAAGACAGTCTCCGACGAGGAGCTGATGGCGATATTCGAGCGCACCTACGGCAAGCTCGGCCGCGACCCGCACCGTGCCTTCAAGAAGACGAAGGCTGTTCAGCCCGATACGAAGAACGTCAAGCCCGTCGAATATGAGGGACCGAATTACCTGCTCGTGGACGGCTACAACATCATCTTTGCGTGGGACGACCTCAGGAAGACAGCCGACGAAAACCTCGATGCGGCGCGTGCGGAGCTCATCAATATGATGTGCAGCTATCAGGGCTGCACGGGCTATGAGATAATCGTCGTTTTTGACGCGTACAAAGTCAAGGGCAGACACCGCGACGTCGAGAGATACTACAACATCAGCATCGTTTACACCAAGGAGTCGGAGACTGCCGACAGCTACATCGAGCGCGTGTCGCACGAGCTATCGAAGAAGCACAGAGTGTTCGTCGCGACCTCCGACGGGCTCGAGCAGATGATAATCCTCGGCAACGGAGCGATGAGGCTGTCCGCGGCGGAGCTCTATCAGCGCTATATAGCCGCAGGAGAGGCTATGCGCGAATATATGAAATAAAAAAAGAGAGCCGAAGCTCTCTTTTTTTATTGACCAGACCGATAAGCCGGGTTCTGTCGTGCGCGGCAATTTATCTACGCTTATCGTCGCCGATAAGCTCAAGCCGTCATTACCCCGTATCCGCCGAGCAGACGTTGAGATACGGAGCACCAATAGACGTTGCATCGGGTAGGGTTTACATGGCAGCGCAGTCTCCTGCGCTCCGGTGAGCTCTTACCTCGCCTTTCCACCCTTACCGCAAAAGCGGCGGTATATCTCTGTTGCACTTGCCCTAAGGTCGCCCTCGGCTGCCGTTAGCAGCTACCCTGCTCTGTGATGCCCGGACTTTCCTCATAAACTAAAACGTTTCCGCTGCCGCGTAGTCTGCTCATGTAACAGTTTAACATTTTATTAGGGTTTTGTCAAGCGGGAAAAGACCTGTCTGCTAATGGAAATCGGTAACAAAAAATGCGCCTCACTAAAAAGTGAGGCGCGAAATTGGCTGCGGGGACACCCCGCCACTGGTGAGACATGAGGGATTTGAGCCCTTTATGTTTCAACCTGTTTTTTCTCTATTTTTAGCCTTATATAGATTGGCTGTGTGACGGTCGTGTGACAGTCACTTAGTTGACTTGGCATCTTTGATTGCTTTGATAAAATAATTATCAATAGCACTCTGATACTCATCTTCTTTTGCAGTTGTCGTGTGAGTATATACAGATTTCATGATGTTGTCAGAAGACCATCCTCCAAGCTTCTGTATGTACTCGCTTGGAACACCCAAGTCGTTAAGTGTAGTTGCAAATTCGTGCCTCAGTTTGTGAAATGTGATATTCATTCCGTTAGTTGCCATTAGCGCCTTAAAATGCTTCCTGATGTATTCGTAGCGCATTTGAACAATATAATCGGAGTCGTTCTTATGAGGAACTTTCATTATCAATTCATGCAGATAAGGAGGTAGCGGATTAGTTCTGGTACTTTCAACAGTCTTATTCTGTTCGCGTACTATATCCTTGTTATCAAGACACATCCTTGCTCTTTGTACCGTTATATATTTGCCATCGTCTGAAATATCACGAAATTGCAATCCTCTGACCTCACTTATTCTAAGGGAGAGCCACATTGCAAGCAGACAAGGAAGTTCCAGTTCAGAACCAATTACTATCTTAAGCACGTCCTCTACTGATGGGATTTCACCCTTCTTAGGTTTTGCCTGTGGTATTGCAATCTTCTTGATATTAATATCTATATTCTGAACATCAAGTACGCTTTTCAATAGAGATAAAGCCGATTTTATGGACTTGCGACTCAATCTTCTGGAATCATAGTTGACAGCTCTCTGGATATCATTGATACGAAGCTCCTTGACTTTGATGTTCTTTATCAATTGGAGTCTCGACGTTTTAATTATTCGATATCCTCGAATGGTAGAGGGGGACAAAATGTTTGTCCTTGAATCAATATACTGCTCAAAAGCTTGTTCCACAGTTATATTTTTGATATCAACACCGAGCGCATGGGATTCCATAAAATCTGTAGCAAGTTTTAATGACTCCCATTCTGTATCTGCTGTAAATGATTTGACAGACCTTTTCCCTATTTCATTATAACCGATCACGACCTGTGTACGGTATCTGCCTGAAGGCAAACGGGTTGCTTTCATAAATATCATCCTTCCTTAAAAGAAAGGTGGTATCATACTTTATAAGCATTATACCACCTTTTTCCATGTTTGTAAATAGGAGGGTTACTTACAACGCCATCAAGTCGTTGAAGTCCATCCCCGTCAAGTACAGGAGATTATCGACCCTGCCGAGGGTTACATTCTCGGCAGACTTATCATACTCGTGCAGTGTCCTCTCACCGACCTGAAGATACGATGCGAGCTCAGCATCGCTGATATCCTTCAGGTTCTGCCAGTAGCGTATACGAGCCCATATTTGCTTGTAAAGCGTGATTCTTTTTGAGTTCTTGGCCATTTTGTTCACCTCCTTCAAATTAGCCTGTTTCGGAGTGGCGCTATGCCGTCCCCTCTAATTCATTCTAATCGTATGAGCCAACGTAGTCTGGTCGGTAAGTCTCGCCCATTATAGCTGTGATGAGTTGGATATTCCGCTTAAAATACTCACTATAAACAGAACCCATAACGGCACAGTTAAAATCGGGAAGCGTTCGGATAACGTTGATGTCGAGCTTTGTGAGCTCAGCAACAGCTTTTATACACTCCTCACCGAGAGGCCTAAAGAGAATATGTGTTCCGCAATACTTATAGACCGCTGTAAGACTTGCGTTAAGAAAATCTTGTGATGCAAGAATCACAGAAATGTTGTCTTTTCTTACCCTGCTCAGTATGTTTACAAGTGTACTGGTTTTATGATGATTAAAAGTTTGAACTTCATCAAGAATTAGTGTCATCGAACCATCTTTGTGATTATCTTTATAAGAATACAGCGTATCGAAAAGCACATCGAAAGGATTGCCTTCTACGTTGATGGTTGCGTCTCCAGATGATATAACGAATACTTTTCCTCTATCAGAGAGGAACTTATCCCAGCCGGATGGCTGATCTTCGTTCCCACTCTCTTTGACCGTGCTTAATAACGCATCCAGCTTCGTTTTTAGCTTGCGCTCATCAGCATTCTCATCAAATCTTTTCGGAAGGTTGAAAATGCTTAGGTTGTTATTTATCTCATATTCTTTGAGCCATTCTTCAACCTTTGCCATCACTATAGCTTTTTGATTTGGACCAGTAAGATGCATTCCCGAGATTAAAAGACTTGACAGCCTTTGAACACGTTTAGTTATATCCTTACAGTCCTCAAAATTAAGAATATCTACAGGCCACCCCTGTGTAGACATATCCCAGAACGAGAAAGATTTATTGATTTTTTCAATAGGAATTCCATGGGCGATAAGTTCTTCCCGGCAGAATGAATTCGTTGGATCCATTACAACTACAAGATCATCAGCCTCTGCTCGCTGCAACACTTGCATCATTAGCCACGTCGATTTACCAGAACCTTGGGCACCGGTCACAGCGATGAACGGAGTACCATGCTTATAATCTGTAATTACCTGCCCGGCATACATATCCAGTCGAGGATGCTTTATGAAAGGGAAGAAATGATCGATATGCTTATCCGGCTTGTGGAACAGATCTGAAGCTACTGCCTCATCAACTATCCTATTAGCCTCGGGACTAAGTAAATCTCGCGAAAGTGAATAGAAGCGCCGCGTTTTACTTATACCGTCTTCAGTCTTAACAGTCCAAGTTTTCTGTTCTTCGCCCTTATTTGAGATTAAAACATCTTCAGCCTTTAAGTACTTTAGTGCTGTATTCCTTCCAACCGGCAACTCAGATATTATTTCGTCAAAATCATCTTTTGTAACATTTATCGAGTCATCTTCAGCAACATAATAACTGTCAGGAGTCCATTGCTGAGGTCCGTTTTTATATGTGATTTTTTTACGTCCACTGCTTATCACTTCGCTCAACGCAGTGCCTGCAGCTTTACAAACACTGCGCCCCATTGAAGTCCTGGACTTAGCCTCGGTACGTAGCCACTGCATCATAGCCTCAATGTCAGCATCCGTAAATAGTTTTCCTTTCTTCATCATCAAAGCTGTTGAAAGGAGCATTATTGCCGAACTGCTCCGGCTTCTGCGAGGAAGTGTAATAGCCATTTCCTTTGCTTCAGCTATTTCAGCCTTTATGTATTGCATTAGAGCATCAGGATTCCGTTCGATATTTTTCACAATGTGATAGTCAAGCTCTCCGAGTAATCGCTGAGTCTGTTCGTAATCATCTATACTAAGCCTCTCTTTAAGAGATAGCTGATGTATAGCCAATTCTTCATTCAAAACACCAGCGTTATCAATGATCAGTACTGGCACCAGCCGGTTAACCGAATCATCAACAAAAGTGTTTTTAAAAATCTCGTATAACAGCTCCTGGATATTATCCAATTTATATTTCGAGCCTATTGCAGTAGAATGACGGATAATCATTACGCAATCAACATACTTCTTGACTTCATTCTCAATATACGGTATTCCTTTAGAGGAAAACAAAGCTTCAATCGACTGATGATTCCTGTTTTGCATAACAGCAATCATAGCTTTTGCAGTTGCATCGTCGGAAGTTTCCACTACCCACAACCTATCCTGAACAAGGCCCT
>CAMHBN010000011.1 GCA_946183385.1 uncultured Ruminococcus sp. | reverse complement strand
GATCTTCGGGACCACAATCCGACGCTTTAACCAGCTAAGCTACACCCACCATATTCTGTTTTAGCTTGCACACGACTTGTACCGTGCGCGGGAAAGAAGCGCCGACCTGATGAAGGTCAGCGAGCTTTGCGAGCGGCAACGCGAACTGCGCGTGCCCGCTTGGCACTGGCGCGCCTTGCTGGATTCGAACCAGCGGCTTACTGCTTAGAAGGCAGTTACTCTATCCAGCTGAGTTAAAGGCGCATAAACATTATTATAATAGTGCCGCGCTCGCATTGTATCATTCGCGGGAGCAAGCTTCCGTTTCGTACAAGTAAGCGAGCTTTGCGAGCGGCAGCGCGAACTGCGCGCGCCCGCTTGGCGCTGGAGCGGGTGATGGGAATCGAACCCACGTGTTCAGCTTGGAAGGCTGACATTCTACCATTGAACTACACCCGCGTACAGAGTTTCAACAGATGATATTATACCACGGTGAAAAAAATAAGTCAATAGCGCGCGCCGAAAAAAGTCAAAGTGCACAAAAAACGCAGGCGCACAAAGCGGCTTTTGAGCGTAAAAACAATCGTCGCGGCGGGCGGAGGACTGACCAAAAATCGCGTGTCTGTCAGATTTTGCGCACTTGGTCGGAAACTGCAAAATATTTGCAAAAGCTATTGACAAACGGATGTCAAAGTGATATCATATTAACCGTAGGAGCTGTACTATCATTATTAGTACAATCCTGAAATTGCACCTCCGCTTTTGTTAACCTTGGTTAACGGTCTGTCTGCTCGATTTCAGCTTGCCCGAGTGGTAAGAAATGATATCGGAACGGGTTCGGGCTCGGTGGTAAATAATGCGAAATTTCGGGAAAAGAAATGCAAAATATTTGCAAAAAGTATTGACACTTTATTGTTAACGTTGTATCATAATATTCGTAAAGAATGTGGCTGCATAAGTTAAATAATAAAAATTTCTGATTTTTTCGTCTTTTTTGCCTCCGAAAGTCACTTATTAGTGAAGACTGTCCGAATGGGCTGATCCAAGGAGGTAAAAAATGAAGAAAATCACATTCTTGCTTGCGGGAGCCCTGCTCCTCACGGGCTGCGGCAGCAGAAACGTCTCGAGGGACACAATCGAGAGCGGCAGCGAACCGAACGAGGACATCGTCCTCACTCTGGCTACACTGACCGAGCTCGACACCGATGAGCCGCTGTACAAGGCGATACAGAGCTTCAACGAAGCCGACAACGGCTGCACTGTCCGGCTCAAGACCTACGCCAGCAGATTTGACGCAGACGGCAATGTGCACGGCTTCTATGAAGACGAGATAACGCAGCTCCACTTCGAGGCCGTCCAAGACCTCATAAACTCCGACGATATCGACATTGTAGGTCCTGATTTGGTCGGAGTGGCAAAATACGAGGCTTTCAAGAACAAGGGCGCATTCGCAGACCTTTACACCTTTATGGAGGACGACCCCGAGGTCAACCGCGAAACGCTCAACGCCCACGTTCTCGGGCTGAACGAGAAGGACGGCAAGCTCTACAGCATTCCCGCGTATTACTACGCGACTACGCTCATCGGCAAGTCTGAATATGTCGGGACGAAGCGGAACTGGTCGCTCGGTGAGTTCATCGACCGCTGGAACGCCATGCCCGAAGGCTCGACTGTGAACGGCTCGGTGAACGCCGAGGGTATCTACTACGACATCCTGCGGCAGAACAGCCGTGCCTTTGTGGACTACGACAACTTGGAGGTTCATTTCGACGCCCCTGATTTCAGGGACACGCTCGAATTCCTCAGCAGCTTCCCCACAAACCACGGCGAGAAGAACATTATCGACTACAACGCGCCGCAGCTTGTAAGGTGCGAGAGGATAGAGAGCGTCGGCAGTGCTCTCCGCAGCGAAATGGACTACACGACGTATCAGCAAACGACCTTTCGCGTCCGCGACGGAAGCTACACCTACGTTGGCTATCCGTCCTCCGACGGTCAGGGAGCTTTCCTCGCAGGAAGCGGTACAGAGCTCTCCATTCGCGGGAATATCCCCAAGGAGAGGCAGGAGGCGGCGTGGAAGTTCATCAGGCAGTTCTACACCGAGGACTATCAGGTCGAGAACTACCGCGAGAGATACGAAGGCTACAACTCCATTACTCAGAAGGAAGAGATAACGTGGTCAGAGCCATCCGGCTTCTGCATAAACGACGCCGCCCGCAAAAGGACTGCCGAAAAGACCGTGAACGGCGATTACGCGCCCGTGGGAGTGACCCTGACGGTCGGCGGCAGAGAGGTAGAGCAGGTCGGCGAGGAGCTGACGCTCGACGAGGCGGACTGCCAATACATCTTCGACTACATCGACTCGATCGACCGCTGGGAGGAATCCTCTATCGACCGCGAGCTCTTCAACATAGTCGAGCCCGAGGTGCTTGCCTACCTCGGCGGCGATCAGGACATAGACAAGACCATTGACGTCATACAGAACCGCGCTTCAATATGGATAAGCGAACAGTATTGACAGACTGCACAAATCTGCCTGCCGGTGATTGTGCACACATACAAAGTTTTGGAGAATTTCAAAATTTTTTCGTCTTTTTCGGCTCCGAAAGACACTTATATATAGGAGCACTTATAATGAACAAAAGAAATCTCAACAGAAGGATAGTGATACGATGAAAAAAACGAACAGCCAGTGCGGCAGAAGAGGTGAGCGCATTTTCAGCAACGTGTGCGTACTGCCCAGCCTTGCGGGAGTGCTCATATTCTTCCTCATACCGTTCTGCATAGTCATCTACTATTCCGTGATAAATAACCCCATATCTGGACAGTTCGTCGGCTTGGAGAACTTCAAGCGCCTGTTTCAGGCGGCAGCGTTCAGACGCGCAGCGCTCAACACCTCCACCTTCTCACTGATATCCGTACCGCTGGTGCTGGTGATATCGCTGTGGCTGGCGACTCTGCTCGAGCGCAATATCCCCTACAAGAGCGTTATCCGCACCTTCTTCCTCAGCCCTATCATGGTACCGACGGCGTCAGTCGTACTGGTGTGGCAGGTTCTCTTCCACAATCACGGCACGATAAACCAGGTCCTCGACCTCTTCGGTATCGAGGGCATAGACTGGATGAAGTCCAGCCACGGACAGCTCATCATCATAGTGATGTTCCTCTGGAAGAACATCGGCTACAATATGATACTGTTCATGTCGGCTCTCGCGGCAGTACCGAGGGATATCCTCGAGGTCGCGGAGCTCGAGGGCGCGGGAAGGATATACCAGTTCTTCCACATCAAGCTGAGGTATCTCTCCCCCACTATATTATTCGTGCTGATACTCTCGCTTATCAACTCGTTCAAGATATTCCGCGAGGTCTACCTGCTCACGGGCGACCACCCCTACGATAAGATGTATATGCTCCAGCACTTCATGAACAACACCTTCAACAGCCTCGACTACCAGAAGCTTTCAGCCGCGGCGGTGCTGTTCTCGGCTGTGATGATAGTGATAATCGCGGCTCTCCTTATTGCCGAGGAAATTTTCGGAAAGGACGTGGAGAGCTGATGAGCAGACATACAAAGAAGCGCATATTCAACATTATTATAATGGTGTTCACGGGAGTGGCTGCGATACTCTTCCTTATGCCGACTGTGCTCACCATTGCCAACTCGTTCATGACGTCCAACGAGATAACCGCCAACTACGGCGCTATGATAGGCAATATGACGGACGACAAGAAGACGTTCATATCCGAGAACGTCAACCTCAAATTCATTCCCGACAAGGTCACATTCGCCCAGTACGCGAGCGTGCTCTTCAAGAGCCCCGACTACCTGATAAAGTTCTGGAACTCGGTGATACTCACAGTTCCGATAACGGTATTTCAGGTGCTCCTCGCGATACTCACGGCTTACGGCTTCTCGCGCTACCCCAACAAGTTCAAGGGCATCATCTTCTTCGCATACATCATACTTATGATAATGCCGTATCAGGTAACGCTCGTGCCGAACTTCCTCGTTGCCGACTTCATCAAGGACAACGTAGGCGCGATGTTCGCGGACGACCCCGAGAAGATGCCGAAATTCATCACGAATATGCGGTGGGCGGTAATACTCCCCGGTATATTCTCGCCGTTCAGCATATTCCTGCTGACAAAAGTAATGAAGCGTATCCCCGTCTCCTACGTCGAAGCCGCAAAGCTCGACGGAGCGAGCGAATTACAGATACTCGCAAAGATACATATGCCGCTGTGCAAGGGCGCGATAGTCTCTATCGCGATGCTCGTCTTCATCGACTACTGGAACATGGTCGAGCAGCCGCTCGTGCTGATGAAGGATACCGAGCTCCATCCGCTGTCGGTGTTCCTGTCGCAGATAAACGCAGGCGATATCGGACTTGCATTTGCGGTCGGCACGGTATACATGGTGCCCACGATACTGATGTTCCTCTACGGCGAGGATTACCTCGTGGAGGGAATCACCTACTCGGGCGGTATCAAGGGATAATATTATAAGAAGGAGAACGACAATGGCTGAAAATACAGAACATATAAAGACCGCCGATGAGATAAAAGGCGACGAAGAAATGAAAGACCCGCGCAGAAAGCGCGACATCATAAAGACCGTCATCATCATATTCCTCGCGGTGCTGCTGGTGCTGACCTTCTTCTCGAACACGATAATGAACAGGTCGCTGGCGGAGATAACCTCCGAGCGCGCGACCTCGGGCAAGCTCACCGAGAGAATCCGCGGAAGCGGTATGGTAATGTCGAACCAGTCGTGGGACGTGACCGTTGACGGCAACAGGACCATCGAGTCCCTCAACGTCAAGAACGGCAAGGAGGTCAAGAAGGGCGACGTGCTCATGACGGTTTCCGCGGGCGATAACGAAGCCCTCACCGCCGCCGAGGACGCCCTCGCGGCTCTCGAGCTCGACTACCAGAAGGCGATACTCACTCCAGCCGCTGACTACTCCAGCGAGAATCAGAGCATTCAGCGCGCGCGTGAGGACCTCCAGACCGCTATTGCCAAGCGCGACGCGGCAGTCGCGGGACAGAGCGGCGCAAGAGCCGCCAAGGAGAAGTACGAGAGCGACAAGCAGGAACAGGCTTACTACACCAAGCTCCAGACCAAGCTCCAGACCGTCATCGCGGCTATAGATTCAGACGAATACAGCACGGCTCCCGCTGAGTACACGAACGATATCCTCGCGGTGAAGCGCGAGGCTGACACAGCAGAGCAGGACTACACTGCTTCATGCACGATATACACGGCTCTCACAGCCGAGGGCTCGACTGCCGCAGAGGCTGAGATATCCGCCGCAAGAGAGGATATGGAGGCTAAGGAGACAGCCCGCAACGAGGCGCGTGAGAAGTACGAGACCGAGAAATTCGAGCTCCGCGAAGACATATCCGGCAAGCTCGCTGACGCTGAGACAGAGGCGGAGCTCTACGCGGCTCGCGTGGCAGCTTACGAATCCGAGAACAACGGCGGCGGAATGAGCATAGACGACCTCAACGCCGACGTCACCGCAAAGCAGCGCACTCTCGAGGATCTCATAACCACCCTCAGCAAGACACAGAAGACAGACGAGAACACCAAGAAGATGAGCGACCTCGACCTTCAGGCAAAGAAGAAGGAGGTCGATAAGGCTCGCGAAAAGGTGAACAAGCTCAAGTCCGAGACAGGCACGACAGAGGTCGTATCCAAGTACAGCGGCGTTGTATCGAACATCAGCGTTAAGGTCGGCGACACCACCCTTCCCGAAACTCCCGTCATGACGGTTGACCTCGCAGATGAGGGCTACACGATGGAGATAACGGTCGAAGCCGAAAAGGCTAAGAAGGTCAAGAAGGGCACGCAGGCAGAGGTAGTAAACAACTGGTTCGGCGGCATAGAAGCCACTCTCACCGACATAAAGAGCGACACCACAGCAGGCTCGAAGAACAAGATACTCGTGTTCTCGCTGACGGGAGACGTTGACTCGGGCTCATACCTCGAGCTCTCCATCCCCTGCGGAGGCGGCAACTACGATTCCATTGTCCCCAAGAATGCGATAGGTCACGACAAGGACGGCGACTTCGTCCTCGTGGTAGTATCCAAGAACTCGCCGCTCGGCAACCGCTACTACGCAGAGCGCGTTGCCGTTGAGGTGCTCGCTTCCGACGAGACATCGAGCGCAGTATCGGGCAACCTCGGCTACAACGAATACGTCATCACAGCCGCAAGCAAGCCCGTCGAGCCCAAGGACCAAGTCAGAATGAAGGATAAATAAGGCGGTGCGGCGATGAAAGTAAAGAAACCACTGCTGTACGCCGTCATCGCGGGCGTGAATGCAGTCTCGCTGACCGCGGCGCTCGCACTGACGCTCGCAGGCGGAGCAATAGCCCGCTCGCAGACCTACAACGGCGCTGCACAGAGATGGGACCGCGACGGCGGTAGCACGCAGATAAGCTGCTTCTTCTCCGATGACGCGGGCTTCAATACCGACGGTATGTACGCGCTGAGGGCAAAGCTCAACAGCGAGCTGACAGCCGCCGCGTCAGGTCCGAACGGCAAGGTCCCCGAGATAGCCGACGCATACAGCACGCCGATAGGCTCGGCTTACGTCACCTGCGACTCAACGGGCAAGGGCGAAGCCGATCTCACCGCGGTGGGCGGAGACTTCTTCCTCTTCCGCGATTTCAGGCTGCTTAGCGGCGCCTACTTCTCCGGCGACGACATAATGCAGGACGGCGCGGTCATCGAGCGCTCGCTCGCGTTCACGCTGTACGGCTCGTCGAACGTCGCGGGACAGCTCATCTACATCGACGGCGTTCAGTTCTACATCTCGGGAGTCATAGACGACCCGACAGATAAATACCAGAAGCGCACAGCGGATGAAAGCCCGCGTGTGTACGTCTCATACAAGGGCGCGGAGAGCCTGCCGCAGGTGATGTATTCGGCATCAGGCAGCGGCGGATTCTACGGCGACGGCACGGGCTCGCAGCCCAAGCTCACCAAGATAACCTGCTACGAGTGCATGACCTGCGACCCCGTCGAGAATTTCGGCTACGGCACGATAGAGAAGCACTTCGGCGACACCTACAAGGGCAAGCTCGTCCTGGTCAACAACACCGAGCGGTTCAAGCCGTCGGTGATGGCAAAGGCTTACAGACACCGCTCCGACCTCGCAGTCCGCAAGGAGACGGTAGTCCTCCCCTACTGGGAGAACGCCTCGAGGATAGCCGAGTTCAAGCTCGCGCCGATATACTTTTGGCGCACGGTATGCTTCATCATACCGCTGATAACCGCTATATGGCTGGTATGGGCAGGCGCACGCTTCGCAAAGAAGGGCGGACTGTCGCTTATATCGGCTCTGATAGAAAAAAAGAAAAAAACGGCTTACAGCCGCAGACAAAAGAAAGCTAATATAAACAACGAATAAACATCATCGAAAGGAAAGAAAGAAATGAAAAGAAACACAGCTCTCAGAACAATGGCAGCTTCACTCGGAGCACTCTGCCTGCTCTCGGCGGCATCATGCTCGCTTCCGGGACAGAAAGGCGGAAGTGAAGGCGGCAGCAAGGGTGAAAAGCCCAAGCAGACAGCCTCCGACGTCATCAAGCACTCCTACGCAGCCGAGCCCATCGGCAGCCAGCCCGCTGCGACCTACGTCAA
The DNA here is from genome assembly GCA_946183385.1 of uncultured Ruminococcus sp. GTDB lineage: Bacteria > Bacillota > Clostridia > Oscillospirales > Ruminococcaceae > Ruminococcus. The sequence continues at coordinate 8,088 of CAMHBN010000011.1, read as the reverse complement.
CTCAATGACCCGCCTCGGCGACACTGACAGCGTCCTCGTTGTCGGCAGCAACAATGAGGGCTCATCGCAGATGTTCCTGACTGATACGAGCTTTGAAAGCTTCAGTGAGATAAAGCCCGATTACAAGAAGGCTGACAACGCAGACCTCTACTGCAACATATCAGCGGCTCTCGACGGCACTATCTTCGATATCGCAACAATTACCGACTACGGCGACTTTGAGCGCCCCGACTGGAAAGACCCCGACTTCGACTACGACAGCTTCGACTGGGACGCATATCAGGAAGCCGCCGAAACATCATACTTCCTCTACACCTTCGATTCAGCAGGCAAGGAGCTCGGTCACGCCGAGATCAATATGGACCGCTTCATGGAAGGCACAGATGATGATATGGTAACTCCCTACCTCGGAAGCTTAACGCCCATCGACAGCGAGCACGCTCTCATACAGATCGGCGGAGAGAAGGAGAGCTACTACATCCTCAACGCTGACGGCACCTTCGGCAACGAAGTGGACTTCCCCGACGACCTGTGGCTCTACGCGTTCTGCGCGACCACCGACGGCAATATCGCCTTCTCCACATGGGCAGACGACCACGCCTGCATCGGCACTATCAACACCGATACGCTCAAGGTCAATGCAAAGGACATCGTGCTGAAGGATATGGATAACGAGAGCCTCACGACCCTCGTTACAGGCGACGGAGACTATGAATTCTACGCCTCCACATACAGCGGCTTGTACGGCATCAAGGCTGACGGCAGTACCGATGAGCTCACATCGTGGGTGGACTCCGACCTCAGCGGCGACAGCGTCCGCGGAATGATGAGCCTCGGCAACGACGAGTTCGTCATCTATGTGTACGATCACTCCGACACCGGCTCTAACGGCTTCTACCGCATCTCCGAGCGCGACGCCTCAGAGCTCGCAAACAAGACCCTCATCACCCTTGCAGTAATATACAGCGACACGGGCATTATGAACGAGGTCAACAACTTCAACAGAACAAGCAGTGATTACCGTATCAAGGTGACCGATTACAGCAAGTACTACGACTGGGACGAGACAAACGAGACATATCTCAATACTCCCGCCAAGCAGTTCAAGCTCGACATCATCGCAGGCAATTCGCCCGATATGATATTCTTCGACAACTCCTCCGCAATAAAGGGCCTCTCCAACAAGGGCACATTCGTTGACCTCTATGACTACCTCGGCAAGGACGGCTCTGTTTCCAGGGACGACATCGTTCCCTCGCTCCTCAGTGCCTGCGAGGAAAACGGCAAGCTCTACGCCATTTCTCCCACGTTCTCAATGAGCACAGCCGCAGTAAAGAAGAAGTTCAGCGACAAGGAAAACTGGACAATCGCCGACCTCATCGAGGCATACAACAAGCTCCACTCAGGCGCAAAGCTCACAATGTGGGACAATTCAAAAACGGGCGCATTCAGTCTCCTCACACAGAATATGAACTTCGTAGACTTCAACAAGGGCACCTGCAATTACGACAGCGATGAATTCGTAAAGATACTCGAATTCTGCAATCAGTTCCCCGCCGAAGAGGAAGAGCCCGACTGGGAGCATTTGACCGATGAAGAGTATCAGAAGTATTACGAGGACCGGGAGACCGCAGTAAGAAAGGACAATGCTCTCCTCTCCACAATCGACTTCGACGACTTCAGAAGCTATTTGCAGGAAAAGACAGTCACCTTCGGCGAGGACATCACGCTCGTTGGCTTCCCCTCTACAGACGGCTGCGGAATGATGGTAAATCAGTCAGGCGGCGCTTTCTCGATCCTCAGTGATTCGCCCAACAAGGACGAGTGCTGGAAGTTCATCAGCAAGTTCTTCACAGAGGATTACCAGAACCAGACAGGCAACAAGTATATCTGGGGCATACCAGCTCTCAAGTCCGCACTGAACAAGAAGCTTGAAGAGTGCAAGGAAGACCCTTACTGGTTAGACGAAAACGGCGAGAAGCAGTACTATGACAACGAAACAACTATCGGCGACCAGACGATAAAGATACCCAACCTTTCCGACGCAGACGTTGAATACCTCAGAGACCTCATCTGCAACGCCAAAACACACGGTGTACAGATATGGGACGACGAGATCGACAGCATCGTAAACGAAGAGATACAGGCATACTTCTCGGGCGAGAAGACTGCCAAGCAGACTGCCGAGATAATCCAGAACCGCGTATCCATACTGGTGAGCGAGCAGTCATAAGCAATGCTATCCACAATTTCATAAACTCCACCTCCTTATGAGGGGAAAGGGCTGTCTGAAAAGGCAGCCCTTTCCTTTTGGCGGGGGGGCGCGCCTTACAGCTCGCCTCAAAAATCAGCGGCACTCATAACGAGTGCCGCTGTTGTGGTAATATGGAAGATCTATCCTGTTTAAGCTCCCAAGTATTCAATATGGCAGCCGATGACATCCTCATTCATCGCCGACCATGCCCTTATCAGCTGCGACAGCCTGACCTCCCTATCGGGGTCATCAGTGCCTTTGATAATTATTGGAATTAAAGCAGCTTTGATATATTCATCTGTATCGTCATGATAAACTATTAATCTGATATCCCGTTTATTCTGCTCGGAGCTGACATCGTAGTACTCCTCGGGGAAGCCGAGGTCCGCTATCATTTTTCCGATGTAATAGTCTTTGGTATTGGAGGTATCAAAAGCTCCCGGATCACGGGACCTTGTAACATCTTCCACTCCCTCTTTTGCATAATTATCAAGTCGCATCAGAACAGAAGTACAGACGCTGTTTCTCATATCGGCTTTGACCGATTCGGGAGCAGAATACGGAAGACCGCGGCTTGTGCAATAAGCCATAAATCCCTCCTCCGACATTGAGAGCAGTTCCTCAAAATCTGCCCGAGCGAGACCCGCATCCCACTCCTGTAAAGCGCGCGCGTCGGCAGCGGTTATTCCGTCGTAATCACCGTTGATGTCGCCGTTGAATCTTCCCTGCAGGGACAGCGCGTACTTATCGGCATTGGCAATGCTCTGCAATATCGCGACCGAATCCGCGACCGTTGCCCTGCCATCGCAGTTGGCGTCGCCCTTTACTGCGTTGAATACGTCAATGCTGCCACCGCCTGTTGACGAATTAGCCGCGGGACTGAGATAATTCGGAGCCAAGCCCAATGCCTCGTACACCTTTTGTGCGGCTTCTATCTGCTCGGCGAGAGTCGCTCCGTCGGGAGGTACAAGCTCAACGTGGTATGACGTTTTTCCCGTTTTTGTTATCTCTGTACGGAACCCGTCAAGCTGCGACTCGGCGAATTCGCTGAATCTCTCATAGAGGTCGGAATCAATATCTGCCGTATACTGATTCACGCCCTTGTTGTTCTCGCTGAACATAGAGATGACCTGATATCTGTTTGTTATCAGCCTCCCAGAAGTGATGAGCTCCTGCTCCTTTAGGAAATCGAGCCATTCCACCGCTTCCTTCATAGCGGGAATTTCCATAGCGATAGCTCTTTTGAGATAATAGCTCGTACCAGTATGGTAGTTAGGTTCAAGGTAGAACTGAACTTTTGTGTAGTCCTTGCCGAATCGCTCTAATAGTGCGTTTTCGACTGTTTCTTTATCCGCGCCGTCGGCAAGCTGAATATCAATTTCCAAGCCGCCTATCTGCAAAAAAGTCAGGAACTTGTTGCCGTCCTCGTTTACATAGACGTAGTATCCCTCCGACGGAACCTTGTGCCCCGGCAGAGACCACTCAAAGAATGTCACGTCTTCTACCAAGGTATAGCCCTCTGTAAGCCTTGATATATCACCCGAATCTCCGTCAACGGTCTGATAGATTGCATTTGCTGACATCGGAGTCAGCAGCATTACAGCTGCAAGTGAAGCCGCGATCATTTTTGTCAGAGTTTTTTTCATAGCAATACCCCCTTTACGTAACGTAGTGCTCTTTTATGTAGCTGATGTACTCGTTAAGCTCAGCCGCTGAATACTCAGTACATTTGTATAACCTGTATTTTTTCGACCCTTCGCATAAGACTGCGACAAGCTTATCGGGGTCAATGTCTTTGACGGAATAGACCCTGGCGGTTATCTGCGAAGGCAGCTCGTCCGTATACACAGTCGGTTCAAGCGTCAATTCGCCAATAAGCTCATCCGCATACTCGGCAGATATGACCGTTGTATCTCTGTTATACTCCTTCCCGCCGAGAGATATGTTCTTGAAATTCTGGGCTATCATCCTCTCGTAAACCGCATTATCCTGAGACGCAGTAGTCGTAATACAAGGCGTTATCACCTCTATAACGGTTGTGATCACAGGAGTATCGCCGCCGTTTGGTGTTGTCGCCACCTGAACATAAGTCGTTGTGCTTTTATTTGTTGTTTGCGCTGCTGTGGTCGTTCCTGTTTCCGAGGCTGTAACGGCAGATGTTGTGCTCACTGTCGTGGGAGCCACACTCGCTGTCGTGCGGACTGTCGTCACGGTCTGCCGAGCGGAAGAGGTCGTCGCCGCAGCCGTTGTCGTGGTCGTCTGCGCGGCTGTCGAAGTCGTCGAAGCGGCAGTACCCGCCGTAGTTGGAGCGACTGTAGTCTCTGCCGAGGCAGTTTCGGTCTCGGATATTATGCCGGAACGGCTCGGAGTTGGCTTCTCGGGAGGCTTCATCATCCGAGTTGCAATGCCTGAGACAAGCACTGCGGCAGTTCCGAGCATGACTGCGGCTGTGCGTTTTATCATGCGAATATGCTTCTCTTTTTTTCTGCGGTATTCCTCGCGTCTGGAAAGTACGCTCTGATACATCTCGTGATCACTCTTCATATTCAAAGCCGCTCCTTTCCAGTTCGTTTTTTAGCGCTTTTTTGGCATTATACAGCATAGATTCGACCTGCCTTTTTGTTTTTTTCATTATCAAGGCGGTTTCCTCGTTGCTGAAGCCTTCAAAGTAGGACAGAAACAGTACCTGTCTGTATTCGGGATTCAAGCTGTGTAAAGCCTTGTGTACCATTCGTTTCTGTTCGTCTTTTATGTAATTCCTCTCGATATCCTCTTCGTCGGCGAGACATTCCTGTGATTCCGGCGGAACGATACTGACTCGGGTATGCTTTCGGAGATACTTTGCCGTAATATTGCGCCCTATCGCGAACAGCCACGTCTTGAATGTACATTTCTCGGAAAACTTAGGACAATGTATGGCGAGCTCCGTGAAAACGTCCTCTGCCAGATCCTCGGCTGTATGGATATTCTGTACAAAGCTGTTCAGATACAGGATCAATCCCTCGCGATATTCGCAGATGATCTCGTGAAGTCCTTCATCGTCGCCCGCAAGGAAACGGCAGTAGCTACTTGCACCGTTACCCATCTGGGATTCCTCCTCTCAAGGATGTTTTTTACTCTTTCACTTATTAGTACCATTTTTCTGATAAAACTCAAAGCATTTTCAAATATTTTTTGATTTAACTTTATTATATACGCTCAAACCGACTGTGTCAATGCCGCGATTGCTCCCCTGCGGAGTTATCTCCGCACAAGGTTCAACGCCCCCGCTGACAAAAAAGGACGCATATCGCGTCCTTTTTGTGTTACAATATTAATCGCCGATAATTTTCGGCGCGGGAGCATTCTCGCGCTCCTGACGGCGCAGACGCCGCTTGCGGCGCTCCTCGGCGGCTTCGTAGGAGAAAAGCTGCACCACCGCCACCACTGCCGCTATCGCCGCGGGAGCGATAGTCGGCATTATCCTTGCGCGGTACATATCGCTTATCGGCGTCATCGCGAATTTATCCGTCCAGCCCGCGGCGTCGGCGTGCGAGCAGAGCCTGTACATCATAAACAGGCACAGTGCCAGCCCTCCGAGCGAGCACACCACCGACAGAATATTCGGCAGATTCCTCCGCGAGAGGCACAGCACCGCTCCGAGAGCGACGACAAGTCCCGATATTATGAGGAAAACGCCCACGACCGCGAGCTTGTCCCCGTAGCTGTCCCTATTGTAGATGAGCCCCGCTCCCGACATACACACCATAAACAGCGGGTACACGGCGGTGAGTACGAGCATTACCGCTTTTGCGGCGATAATGAGCGGATTTTTGCGCTTTTTTTCCATAATTTTACTCCTGCTTTACTGTTGCGGTACGGCACGGACTGTGAGTTATTCACATTCATATCGTCCCCGCAAGGATACATACTATTTTTAGTCGGGAAATCCGACTGAAAGGAACCAGAAAAATGCAATTTATCGGAAAAATCAGAAAAACGACGGCAGTCATATTATCTGCGGCAGTTTTCGGCTTATTCGGAGCTGCGGGATATTATTCGCTGCGTCTGCCCGAGAGCGTCACCGTCGGGAGCACAGGCTGTGTGCAGTTTGCGCAGTATCCCGAGCTCCGCTGTATCGGGAGCGTCTCCGAGCCTCGCGACAGGACTACCCTCTCGCTGTTCGGAGCGATACCCGTCAAGAGCGTCAGCGTGCGCCGTGAGGAGCCTCCCACCCTCATCGCGAGCGGCGCTCCCTTCGGCGTTAAGCTCCTTATGGAGGGCGTGATGGTGACTGCGACGGGCAAGGTGGACTGCGCGGGCGACGACGTCTGTCCAGCCGAGCTTGCGGGCGTTGAGGTCGGCGACATCTTATGTCTCGCAAACGATGTGCGCCTGAGCTCCAACGCAGACCTCCAGCAGGTCATCTCCGACAGCGGCGGGCGCGAGGTCACCCTCTCGCTGACGCGCGGAAACGCCGAGCTGACCGCCTGTCTGCACCCCGTCTACTCCGAGAGCGCGGGGACGTGGCGCGGCGGTATGTGGGTGCGCGACAGTATCGCGGGAATCGGCACGATGACCTTCATCAACAAGGCTACGGGCGAATTTGCGGGTCTCGGACACCCTGTCTGCGACTCCGACACAGGCGAGATGATCCCTATCCGCAGCGGTGAAGCCGTCCCCGTGGAGATAACGGGCGCGCGCAAGGGTATCACGGGCAAGGCAGGCGAGCTCCGCGGGCGTTTCACGCGTTCGCCGATGATAGGCGTTCTCGACCGCAACTGCGCGAGCGGCATATACGGCAGGCTGTCAGCCGACGCGATGGACTCGCTCATTGACGGCGCGGAGGAGTACCCTCTCGGCTACCGACAGGAGATAACGACGGGCGAGGTGCAGGTCTGCGCGACCGTTAGCGGCTCAGTCCCGAAGAAGTACACGGCTGAGATTGAGAGCATAGACCTCAGCGGCACGGACTCCGCGAAAAATATGGTGATCCACATCACCGACCCCGACCTCATCTCCGAGACAGGCGGCATAGTACAGGGCATGAGCGGCAGTCCGATAATACAGGACGGCAGGCTCATCGGAGCGGTCACGCACGTATTTGTGTCAGACCCGACCCGCGGCTACGCGATATTCGCAGAGAATATGATAAGTATAGAATAATCACCAAAACACGATTTTTACGGGGAATATGGGCGGGTTTTGGAGTGAATTTTGTTGAGGACAAGAAAGGAAGGCGCAGCAATACTTTGTGTATTGCAAGGCTTTCTGACGCAGTCATCGGCAAAATACGCCCAAAAACTGCCGTATTATCCCGTAAAAACTGTGTTCAAAACAAAAGGGCGTTACATCCGTAACGCCCCGATTTTGTGCCAAAGGATATCTTTATCTGTTTTCCTCGCTGAAACCGCTGTCTACGAGCTCGATAAGAGCGTCAACAGCAGCTCTCTCGTCAGCACCGTCAGCGATGACCTTGACATTTGTACCGCCTACGATACCGAGGGAAAGGATTCCGAGGAGGCTCTTGGCATTGACTCTGCGCTCTTCCTTCTCTATCCAGATAGACGACTTGAACTCGTTAGCCTTCTGAATGAAAAATGTAGCAGGTCTTGCGTGGAGACCAACCTGATTCTTAACCATTACTTCTCTGACAAACATATTACAACTCTCCTATTCTCTGTAGTCACCCGCCGTGCTATGCGGGAGTTCATGCAAATTGTTTCAGTTGCTGTAATTTATTATACATTCATTTTTTTTCATAGTCAACGCATTTTGAACTCAAAATCGTTTCTTTTCCTCAAATTCTACATTTAGATTAAATGACCGATAGATTTATACATCTCCCTTGTGAA
>CAMHBN010000010.1 GCA_946183385.1 uncultured Ruminococcus sp. | reverse complement strand
GATGAATTCAAAAACAGTCCGGTGGACTGTTTTTGAAGAGGGGAGGCTCTGCAAGTGAGAGCCTCCCCTTCTGCCGTTCCATAATTGCCTGCCCGCGGAATTATTCCGCGCAATACATATCAATTCTTTTAATATAGGTATTGCCTTTTTCACAAGAGTATGGTATAATTATACTGTTTTGAGTAAATCATTCTTTCTTGCGAAAGGGGAAAAATATGAAACATTATCTTGAATCCACCGACTCCGTCCTCGCGGAGGTAAAGAGCTCCGCCACAGGTCTGACAGCAGACGAAGCCGCGAAAAGGCTCGCAGAAAACGGTCAGAACAAGCTCGACTCGCCTCCCAAGCCTACGCTGATAGCGCGTTTCATCGAGCAGTTCAAGAACCCGATGATACTCGTTCTCATTGCGGCGGCGGCTATTTCCGCGATAACAGGCATCATCTCCGAGGGCAAGCTCGAAGCCGACGTGTTCATTATCCTGTTCGTTGTAATAGCAAACGCTGTTCTCGGCGTATATCAGGAGAATAAAGCCGAATCCGCCATTGAAGCCCTGCAGGCTATGAGCGCCGCACAGAGCAAGGTCTTCCGCTCGGGAGAGCTCGTCGTGATACCGAGCTCCGAGCTCGTTGTCGGCGACGTGGTAGCCCTTGAAGCAGGCGACAACGTCCCCGCCGACTGCCGTATCCTCGAAGCGGCTGCTCTCAAAGCCGAGGAGTCCGCTCTCACGGGCGAGAGCGTGCCCTGCGACAAGTGCAGCGACATTCTCACAGGCGATGAGGTACCGCTCGGCGACCGCAGGAATATGCTCTACATGGGAAGCAGCGTCGCTTACGGACGTGCCGAAGCCGTCGTAGTCGCCACAGGTATGCAGACCGAAATGGGAAAGATCGCGGGAGCTATCGCAAATGCCGAGGACGATGAGACTCCGCTGCAGAAGAGCCTCACTCAGCTCAGCAAGATACTCTCCGTGGCTGTACTTATAATATGCGTGATAATCCTCATAATCAGCGTTGTGCAGATGCTCGTCAAGAACGGCACTATCACCCTCCCCGACTTCCTCAATTCGTTCATGATAGCTGTCAGCCTCGCTGTTGCCGCTATCCCCGAGGGCCTTGCGGCTGTTGTTACCGTAGTCCTCTCCATCGGCGTTACGAATATGTCCAAGCGCGGAGCTGTTATCCGCCGCCTCACCGCTGTTGAGGCACTCGGCTGTGCGCAGGTAATATGCTCCGACAAGACGGGTACTCTCACCCAGAACAAGATGACCGTTGTCGAGGAGAGCACCAGCGACAAGCTCCTGCTCGCACGCGCTATGGCGCTCTGCTGTGACGCTCAGCTCAACTCCGACGACACCGTTGCGGGCGAGCCTACAGAGGCGGCTCTCGTCGCCTACGCGAACAAGAGCGGGCTCAAGAAGTACAAGCTTGAGGAGGAAACTCCCCGCGAGGCTGAGGCTCCGTTCGATTCGATGCGCAAGATGATGTCCACCGTTCACAAGACAGGAAACGGATATATACAGTACACAAAGGGCGCTCCCGACGTTGTTCTCGGAAACTGCACCCGCATATTCGACGGCGGTGTTGTCCGCGATATGGACGACCACGACCGCGAGCACATTCTCTCCGAGAATAAGGCTATGGCGGACAAGGCGCTCCGTGTGCTTATGGCGGCTTACCGCGAGTATGATGCGCTCCCGCAGGACTGCTCGCCCGCCGCTCTCGAACATGACCTCATCTACATCGGTATGACAGGCATGATTGACCCCGTTCGTCCCGAGGTAAAGCCCGCTATCGCGCTCTGCCAGTCTGCGGGCATACGTCCCGTTATGATAACCGGCGACCACAGGGACACCGCAGTCGCTATCGCCAAGGAGCTCGGTATCCTCGGCGAGGGTCAGAAGGCTATAACCGGTGCGGAGCTATCGAAGATACCCGATGACGAGTTCAACAGCACAGTTCAGAATTACAGCGTTTACGCGCGTGTTCAGCCAGAGCACAAGGTTCGTATCGTCAATGCTTGGCGCAAGAAGGGTATGACCACAGCTATGACGGGCGACGGCGTCAATGACGCTCCGTCCATCAAGAGCGCCGATATCGGCGTAGGTATGGGCATTACGGGTACTGACGTCACCAAGAACGTAGCCGATATGGTGCTCACCGACGACAACTTCGCGACTATCGTCGGAGCTGTCGAGGAGGGCAGACGTATCTACGACAATATCCGCAAGGCTATACAGTTCCTGCTCTCGAGCAACCTCAGCGAGGTGCTCTGCATACTCGTCGCGACCCTCGGTCTCGGCAAGCTGACAGGCGGCTCGTTCACCATCTTCGGACCCGTTCACCTGCTGTGGATCAACCTCATCACCGACTGCTTCCCCGCGGTGGCTCTCGGTATGGAAGCCGCAGAAAAGGGCGTCATGGACCGCAAGCCGCGCAGCAGCAACGCTCACATCTTCTCCGACGGTCTCGGTATCAACCTCCTGTGGCAGGGATTCTCACGCTCGTCTCATACGTTATCGGTGCACAGACCTCTCCCGCGGCAGGAACGACTATGGCGTTCATCACGCTGTCCGTCTGCGAGATGCTCCACGCGTGGAATATGCGCAGTCTCGACAAGTCCATTTTCGCTATGCGCAGCCATAATATAGTGCTCCTGCTCTCGATACTGGTCTCGTTCGTGCTCATAATCCCCGTGCTCTTCGTACCCGCGCTCCGCGACATATTCTCGCTCGCGAAGCTCGACGCTATGAATTACCTGTACGCCTTCCTTATCTCCGTTGCTATCGTTCCTATGGTTGAAATCGTAAAGGCGATACAAAGAGCAATCAAGAAATAAAGCTTTGCGGGCATACGTTGTATGCCCGCAATTTCCGTCCAAAAGGAGTTGCATTTTTTGAAATTCGTCAAGTCCCAGCCCGTGCTCGTTATCGCATTTATCGCCGCGGTGATCACGATGTTCTTCGTGCCGCCCGATACGCAGTACATCGGCTATGTCAACCGCACCGTCCTCATCGAGCTCTTCGCCCTGATGATAGCCGTCGCGGGCTTCCGAAGCGTCGGTATCTTCGACCGCGCTACCGATATCATGCTCAAAAAGGCAGGGAGCTCGCGCCGTATCGCGCTAATTCTCGTACTGCTCTGCTTCTTCTCGTCCATGCTCGTCACCAACGACGTCGCGCTGATAACCTTCGTCCCGCTCAACCTCATGATTTTCGCCAACGCCAAGGACGAGAAGCTCCGCATTCGCACGATAGTCCTCGAGACCGCCGCCGCAAACCTCGGCAGTATGCTCACTCCCGTCGGCAACCCGCAGAACCTCTACATCTACGACGAGTTCAAGCTCACGGCGATGGATTTCGTGCGGACTATGCTCCCGTCGGGTATCGTCAGCCTCGTGGCGCTCGTGCTGCTGACGTTCATCATACCCGCGGACAGGTGCGAGGCTCCCGCCGAGAAAAAGGCGGAGTTCCGACTCGTGCCGATGCTCGGCTACACGTCGCTGTTCGCGGTCTGCCTGCTGACGGTGTTCCGCGTCGTGCCCGACCTGGTCTGCCTTATCGCGGCTATAGCGGTCGCCCTCATCTTCGACCGAAAGCTCCTCCTCAAAGCCGACTATCCCCTCCTCGCGACCTTCCTCTGCTTCTTCGTCTTCGTCGGCAATATCGCCCGTATCGACGCGGTCAACGACTTCTTCCGCAGCGTGCTTGCAGGCAATGAGCTCGTGATATCGCTGCTGCTCTCGCAGGTCATCAGCAACGTCCCCGCCGCCGTTATGCTCTCGGGCTTCACCGACAAGGGCACGGAGCTCCTGCTCGGCGTTGACCTCGGCGGTCTCGGCACGATAATCGCCTCGCTCGCGAGCCTTATCTCGTTCCAGTTCTACCGCAAGACTACGACCGCGCGGTCAGGGCTCTACCTGCTGACCTTCACGGGGATAAGCCTGATACTGCTTGCACCGCTGCTCATTCTCAATCCGCTGATTCTGTAATTTTTCGCGAAAGGAGAGGTTCCTATGCTGCGGGACTGTAAGCGCTTTTCCGCCGTTATTGCGCTGTTTGTAGCGCTTTCGTTCATACCGCTGTGCCTCTCCGACAGCTCCGTCTGCGACAGGCAAAGCCGCTCGCCCGCCGCTGACAGCTTCACCGCGGCGGTCTGCGATTTTGCGGGCTCTGCAGCTCTTGTCTCCGCGGAGGAGATCATCCCCGCGAATGCTCCGAAGCTCTCACGTTTCAATCAGTATACGCCTCAAACGGTAGTAGTTTAGATATGTGCGAAAATTGCTATCACACTTTTGTTGAATATCTCAGATAGTAGGTGAAAAAGTAATGGATAAATCTATGCTAAAAAATATGTTCTCGTCTGAAAGAATCTCGATTTCAGATAACTCATGTTATGTAAGCGAACAAAAGAAGGCGCAGATATGTGATGCACTTGAGAGGTTGAACTTTTCTTCTCAAATAATTACTTTTATAAAAGAGTTTGCAGGCGTTTCAATCGGTATTAAGATTGATAAGCAACTGTTTCAATATTTTCATGTTATACTTCCGAATACTGCATCAATCAATTCTTCTGAACGTATTGAAATAGGAAGAGTAGACTGCTACGGTCAAAAACTCTCTGTCATTTTTGATAATCTAAAAAAATGCTATTATTTAGGCGAAAACTCATTGATTGCATCTAATGAAGATGAATTATTCAAATATCTTCTTTCAGAAGATTCTATTTTGCCTGTAAGAATATTACCTAAAACAGTCCAGTTATTAAAAAATGCAGGCTGGTATGAGGGACGAAATATCGATATCAGTAATATCACAGAAAAATTCCAATCAGATGGAATCCTTTTAACCGAGAGTCAAAAGTGTTTTTTGCAGTAATTCGGAGGAATCATAGGTGTTGACGCAAATAATGAAGGATTTATTATTTATGACAGTATTAGAAAACCGAAATGTGTACGTGACAATATTGTCTATTTTACACCCAAGATTCCATCGCCAAAAGATATGCACTCTTATGATTCGTTCAATATAATCGCTTACAATAATAATATCGATATGCTTCGTGTTGGTGAGACAGGAAATGGCCTCATTCCAATATGGATATCGACCGAAGGAAAACTGTTCAGAGATGACGGCGAACAGTTAGGTAGAACAGTAATGGAAGGCTTACAGACTATTTTACTTAATTAAGGACAGGTTGTTTTTAATGTACATTGAAGAAAACGAGTATTATACTGTTAAAGATGAAACTGACGAAACTATCGGCATAACATTTTCAATTAGAGAAAGATCATAACAGAGCCGGATAACGAATATCGTAAGACTCTACAATGATGTAATAAATGAAGAACAGTGTTTTGTAATATTATAATTTCTACATTTAAGCAATCGGCACTCAAATGAATGCCGATTGTTCGCTCTATTCGGTTTGATTAGGTTGTTAAGGCTATCCCGCGTTGCAGAGCCTCCCCTCTTTGAAAACAGTCCACTGGACTGTTTTCAAATACATCCCCTTGCAGAGCGCACTTCGTTGTGGGGCTCTGCCTTTGGAATCCGCCTAGGGACACAGTCCCTTGGAAACCGATGTTCGCGTCATAGTCTTTCTGTGGCGTAAGATGTCTCCGCACGGCAAAAAAGGCTGTCACATAATGTGACAGCCTTTCGTTTTACTCTGCAATTGTGTCAAGCGTTACAGTCTTGTTGCGGCGGTTCGTGAGGATGGGCTCTGCCTTGTCCGTCACGCACTCCTTTGTAACCGTTACACGCGCGATGCTGCCGTCGGACGGTACGAGGTACATCGTCTTCATCAGCACGCCCTCAAGTATCGAGCGGAGTCCGCGTGCACCCGTCTTCTGCGCGATGGCCTTCTTCGCTATCTCCACGAGCGCGTCGTCGTTTATCTCAAGCTCTATGTCGTCGTAATCGAACAGCTTCTTGTACTGCTTGATGAGCGCGTTCTTCGGCTCGGTAAGTATCGAAACGAGCGAGTCCTCGTCGAGCTCCTCCAGCACCGTGATAACGGGCAGACGTCCCACAAATTCGGGCACCATGCCGAATTTGATAAGGTCCTTCGGTATCACCTGCTTGAAGATGTTCGTCTTCTCGACCTTGTCCGTCTTTATCTCGCCGCCGAAGCCTATCGGTGCCTTGCCGATACGCTTCTGTATCTGGCGCTCGAGCCCGTCAAAGGCTCCGCCGCAGATAAAGAGGATATTCCTCGTGTCTATCTGGAGCGTCTCCTGATTCGGGTGCTTTCTGCCGCCCTGCGGAGGCACGTTCGAGACTGTGCCCTCGATTATTTTCAGGAGAGCCTGCTGTACGCCCTCGCCGCTGACATCACGGGTTATGGACGTATTCTCGGACTTTCGCGCTATCTTGTCTATCTCGTCAATGTAGATGATACCGCGCTCCGCTGCCTTTATGTCGTAGTCGGCAGCCTGTATCAGCCTCAGCAGAACGTTCTCGACGTCGTCGCCTACGTAGCCTGCCTCGGTGATGGTCGTAGCGTCAGCAATGGCAAACGGAACGTTCAGGAGCTTCGCCAGTGTCTGCGCAAGGAAGGTCTTGCCCACGCCCGTAGGTCCGAGCAGCAGCACGTTGCTCTTCTGGAGCTCTACGCCGTCATCCGACTGCGAGTTCTGACTGAGTATGCGCTTATAGTGGTTGTATACCGCGACAGCGAGGGATATCTTCGCGTCGTCCTGCCCGATAACGTACTCGTCGAGGAAGTTCTTTATCTCGACGGGCTTCAGGAGCTTCATTGTCGCGAGGTCCTTCTTGTCGTTTTTTGACGCCTTGCGCTGTGCCTTGGATATGCCCGGTCCGAATATCATCTCGTAGCAGTATACCACGCACTCGTCGCATATATTGGCAGAGCCTGCGGAAAACATACTCTGAACTCTGTTCTCGCCCTTTCCGCAGAAGCTGCAGGACTTGAATTCAGCCATTGTGTCTTACCTCTTTTCGATGACTTTGTCGATAAGCCCGTACTCGAGAGCCTCCTGAGCTGTCATATAGTTGTCGCGCTCGCAGGCTTCGTGTATCTCCTCCACTGTCTTGCCCGCATTCGCAGCAAGTATGGATTCGAGCCTGTCTCTTGTGCGCTCAAGGTTCTTAGCCTGTATCATTATGTCGGTCTGCTGACCGCCGAGACCGCCGCCTATAAGAGGCTGGTGTATCATTATCTCGCTGTTGGGAAGAGCGATACGCTTGCCCTTTGCTCCCGACGAGAGCAGGAAAGCGCCCATTGATGCTGCCATACCGATGCATATAGTCGATACGTCGCACTTGATATAGTTCATAGTGTCGTATATAGCCATACCCGCTGTCACCGAGCCGCCGGGGCTGTTGATGTAGAGGGATATGTCCTTTTCGGTGTCCTGACTCTCGAGGAAGAGGAGCTGTGCCACAACGAGGCTCGCTGTGGTGTCGTTCACCTGATCCGAGAGCATTATGATACGGTCATTGAGCAGGCGTGAGAAGATATCGTAGGATCTCTCTCCGCGGCTCGTCTGTTCGACAACATACGGTATAAAACTCATTATTTCATCGCCCTTTCTCTAAAAACCGTTGTCCCACAAATATATGCGGGACAACTGATAAGTATTTCTGTTTTTATTCTGCCTTTTCCTCAGCAGCCGAATTGTCAACTACTGCGTTCTCCTTTACGAGGTCAACAGCCTTCTGAACCTTCATATCTGCTGTGTACTCGCCGAGAGGAATGAACTTCTTGATTGTCTCAACGTCAACGTTGTTTGCTGCTGCGATCTCGGAGAGACCGTTGTTGAGCTCCTCGTCTGTGATCTCGATGTTCTCGAGCTCTGCTATCTTCTCAAGTGCAAGACGGAGCTTTACCTCGCTCTCTGCTCTCTCACGGTATGTGTCGCGGAGTGAATCCTCGTCCATACCTGTGTACTGGCAGTACATCTTGAGGTTCATGCCCTGCTGCTGGAGCTGCTGGTCGAATGTGCGGATAAGAGTGTCTATTCTCTGCTCGTACATACAGTTCGGGATAGGTGCGTCTATCTTCTCGATAAGAGCATTGAGGATAGCGTGCTCGAATGCGGAATCAGCCTGCTGTACGGCAGCCTCCTCGAGCTTTGTCTTTATGTCAGCCTTGTACTCGTCAACTGTATCGAACTCTGTAGCATCCTTGATGAGGTCGTCGTTAATCTCGGGGAGCTCCTCATAGCTGATAGCCTTTACCTTTGTCTTGAAGGTAGCTTCCTTGCCTGCGTAGTCTGCCATCTGGTAGTCCTCGGGGAAGGTAACTACTACGTCGAACTCGTCGCCGATGTTGTGACCTACGATCTGATCCTCGAAGCCGGGGATGAACTGACCGCTGCCGAGCTTGAGCTGGTGATCCTCAGCGGAACCGCCCTCGAACTCCTCGTCGCCGAAGAAGCCCTTGAAGTCGATGGTAACTTCGTCGTCCATCTGAGCGGGTCTGTCCTCAACGGAAACTATACGAGCGTTCTTCTTTCTGATGATCTCTATCTGCTTTTCGATATCGTCATCAGTTATATCCTTGACTTCCTTGGGAGCCTTTATTCCCTTGTAGTCCGAGATCTCGATCTCGGGCTTTGTGATGCATAAAACCTTGAGCTCTACGCCTGTTTCCTTGTCGATGGAAGTAACTTCAACGCTGGGTCTGTCAACGAGCTCGAGCTTCTGCTCTGCAACTGCTGCGTCGATCTCGGGTCCGAGGAGAGAATTGATTGCGCCCTCGTAGAATGCGCCCTCGCCGTACTCCTTCTCAACGAGCTTTCTGGGAGCCTTGCCCTTTCTGAAGCCCTTTACCTGAATATTCTTTCTCTGGCGCTGAAATTCCTGCTCAACGGCATTCTCGAATGTAGCCGCATCAACGGTGAGCACCAGCTCGGTAGTGTTTACGTCTGTCTTGTTTGCTGACTTTAACATATTGTTCCTCCGTATATAAGATTATAAACTGATGACCAGTGGGTACATCTATAAGTATACTGGAATATTATACCACATTCGGGATAGTTTTTCCACTATATTTTTCAGCTTCTACGAATCGGACAATCCTACATCACTTTTACAGGCATAAACTGTATATAATCGCCTGATATCAGATGAAAATCTATGTCGTCGTAGGTGTTCGTAACGCACAGAGCGTGTGCCGACCGCCCATGGATATGTCCGTAGTAGCACGACTTTATCTTGTAGCGGTAGAGCACCTCGAGGATGTCATAGTTGAAGTTCGAGGCGAATATCGGCGGATAGTGCATGAACACTATCGGCTCGAGCCCTGCGTCCATCGCTGATTTTATTGACGTTTCAAGGCGCTGTACCTCGCGTTTCAGGACCTTTTCGTCCTGCACGTCCTTGCCGCCGTCCGTGCCGTTGACCCAGCCGCGCGTGCCGCAGATACCTAAGCCGTTGTACTCGTAGTGGTTGTTGTGGAGGATATGCAGCGTATCGAAGCCGTTCTCCGCGAAGAAGCCCTCCATTTTGTTCAGTGTCGCCCACCAGTAGTCGTGGTTGCCTTTCAGTATTATCTTCCGACCCGGGAGGTCATTGATGAAGCGGAAGTCGGGCTCTGCCTGCTGTAAGGACATTCCCCACGATATGTCGCCCGCGAGCACTATCGTGTCGTCGGGCTGTACCGTGTCGAGCCAGTTGCGCTCTATGCGCTCCTGATAGTCGTCCCAGCCCGCGAATACGCTCATCGTCTTGGAAGGGTCGCTGAGGCAGAGGTGCAGGTCGCCGATGACGTAAAGGCTCATTATATACCGAGTCTGCCGAGCACGTACTGCTTCTGCTCAGCCTTGTCTATAACGTCGCTGAAACGCTCGGGCTTGTTTTTGAGGTCTGCGAGTGCCGCGGGTACGGGTATGTCGGAGAGCTCCGCGATACGGTCTACCTTCGCGTACTCGTCGATGTCGGACTTGCCGCCCTCGAGAGCTTCAAGCACTGCCGCGCTGAACTTGTACGGGCTCGCTGTGGAAGCGATGACCGTCTTAGTCGTGTCGCCGGTTGCAGCCTTGTAGTCGTTGTATACCTTCACCGCAACAGCCGTGTGGGTGTCGCAGGTGTAGGAGTATTTCTCGTAGATGTCGTGGATAGTAGCCTTTGTCTGTTCGTCGTCGCAGAAGCCGCCGTAGAACTCGTCAGCCAGCTTTGCCTTTACTGCGTCGCTGACCTCATATCTGCCCTCGGAAGCGAGCTTGCCGAACCACTCGGAGATGAGCTTGTCGTCCCTGCCTGTCATGAGGTAGAGAAGGCGTTCGAGGTTGCTCGAAATGAGGATATCCATCGAGGGCGAAACTGTCGTGTAGAACCGGCGGTTCCTGTCGTATACGCCCGTGTTGATGAAGTCCGTGAGGACGTTGTTGATGTTGGACGCGCATATCAGCTTGTTCACGGGTATGCCCATATGCTTTGCGTAGTATGCCGCAAGGATATTGCCGAAGTTGCCCGTGGGGACTACGATGTTTATCTTGTCGCCGAGTGCTATCTCGCCGTCCTTGACGAGCTCTGCATAAGCGGACACGTAGTATACCACCTGAGGCACGAGACGTCCCCAGTTGATGGAGTTAGCGGACGAGAACATCATGCCGTTAGCGGCAAGCCTGTCCTTGACCTCGCTGTCCGTGAATATTGCCTTTACGCCGTTCTGGCAGTCGTCGAAGTTGCCCTTGATAGCGCATACGCCGACATTTGCACCCTCCTGAGTCTTCATCTGGCGCTTCTGCATCGGGCTGACGCCGTCCTCGGGGTAGAATACGAGGATGGATGTGCCCTCAACGTCGCGGAAGCCTTCAAGCGCCGCCTTGCCCGTGTCGCCGGATGTCGCAACAAGGATGACTATCTTCTTGTCGAGGTTTATCTTCTTTGCGGAAGTCGTGAGGAAGTACGGCAGTATCTGGAGCGCCATATCCTTGAATGCGCAAGTGGGTCCGTGCCACAGCTCGAGCATATATGTGCCGTCGAAGAGGTGCGCCATTTCAGCTATGCTCTCGGTCTCGAAGTTCTTCGTACTGTAGGCGTTGTCGGTGCAGTAGTGTATCTCGGCTTCTGTGAAGTCGGTGAGGTATTTAGCAAAAATGTATGCGGCTCTGTCGGCATACTTCATCTCGCCGAGCGCCTTTATCTCGTCGTTTGTGAGCGTGGGTATGCTGTCGGGGACGAAGAGTCCGCCCTCTGCGGATATGCCCTGTGTGATAGCCTCCGCGCTGCTTACCTTGACGCTGCTGTTTCTTGTGCTGTTGTAAAACATAGGATCACCCTTTTATATTATTTTGCCGTCCTGCGGCATTTTTTACTTAGTAAATGAAGTCGTAGCCCGTGGTGTCGTAGGCGTTTTCGAGGTAGTCTACCTCCACTGTTTCGCCGTCGAGCGTGACCTGTGCCGTGTCGAAACGCGGCTGGAGCACTGACGGGTTGCGGCGCAGATACTCCGCTGCCGCGCGTATCACGAGTCCCTGCTTGCGCCTGTTCACGGCTTCAAAGCCGCTCACCATGCTGCCGCGCTTCCTCGTCTTGACCTCCACGAACGCGATGTAGTCGCCGTTCTCGGCGATGATGTCTATCTCGCCGCCCTTTATGCGGAAATTCCGCGATATTATGCGGTAGCCGCGCTCTTCGAGATAGGCGCGGACGCGCTCCTCGCCGAGGCGACCTGTCTCGATCTTAGTCATTGCCGTCACCGAGTATCTTTTTCAGGAACGTGCGGCGGTGGACGTCGCTCGGTCCGTATTTTTTCAGCATTTCGCAGTGGAGCGCCGTTCCGTAGCCCTTGTGCTGCCCGAAGCAGTATTCGGGGTACTTCTCCGCAATGCCGCGCATATAGCGGTCACGCGACACCTTCGCGAGCACCGACGCCGCCGCTATCGAAGCGGAGGTCGCGTCGCCCTTTATCACGCACCGCGCTTCGCAGTCAAGCTCGGGGAGCCTGTTGCCGTCTATCAGTGCCATATCGGGCTTTATGCCCAGTCCCTCGACTGCGCGCTTCATCGCAAGCATTGTCGCGTTCAGTATGTTCAGTCGGTCTATCTCCTCGACCGTCGCGGTCGCCACGCAGTAAGCCCTCGCCTTAGCGATGACCTCGTCGTACAGCTTCTCGCGGCGGGTCTCCGATATCTTCTTGCTGTCGTTGAGGTAGTCTATCAGCGTGCCGTCGTCAAGCACGACAGCCGCCGCGTACACGTCACCCGCAAGAGGTCCGCGCCCTGCCTCGTCAACTCCGCATATTATCGGGAACTCCCTGCGGAGCTCGGTGTCGTAGTCGAAAAGCTCCTTATGGAGGATTATCCTTGCCATAGTTACTCCTTTGTCGGCGGGAGCTCGAGCGTTATGCGTCCGAGCTTGCCGCTCCTGAACTCGTCGAGCACCGTTATCGCAGCTCTCTCGGTGTTTATCTCGCCGCCCGAAACGACCATTCCGCGCTTCCTGCCGACCTTTTCGAGCAGTACGAGCCCGTCATCGCTCTCGCCGAGCTCTATCTTGTAGCGTTCCGTCAGCGACTGCGGGTAGCTCTCCGCGAGGTAGCTCAGCAGCTTCATCGCGAGGGTCTCGATGTCAAGTATGTCGTCGCTTATCGCGCCCGTGAATGCGAGCCTTATCGCCGCCGACTGGTCCTCGAACTTGGGCCAGAGTACGCCCGGCATATCGAGGAGCTCGGTGTTGTCCTGCAGCTTCACCCACTGCTTGGTGCGGGTGACGCCCGGTCTGTCCTCGACCTTCGCGCGCTTGCCTCCCGCGAGCCTGTTTATCAGCGAGCTCTTGCCCACGTTCGGGATACCGAGTATCATCATGCGTATCGGAGCTCCGCCCATGCCGCTCCTCTCGCGCTTCTCCATGAGCTCGCGCAGAACGGTCGCTTTCAGCGTCGGCATGAGCTTGTTCAGCCCCTTGCCCGACTTGCAGTCCACGGCAAGAGCCGTCACATTCTCGCTTTTAAGGTAATTGACCCACGCCGCGGTAGCGTTCGCGTCGGCGAGGTCGCATTTATTCAGCAGTACGATACGCGGCTTTCTCGCGGTGAGCGTGTCTATCTCGGGATTGCGGCTGCTCAGCGGCGCACGTGCGTCTATGAGCTCCGCGACCGCGTCCACGAGCTTGAGGTTCGCGCTTATCGCACGCCTCGTCTTCGCCATGTGCCCCGGGAACCACTGTATCGTCTTTATATCGTTGTTTTCCAAAGCAAACTCCTTTGTTTACAGCTTTATCTCTCCGCTTTTTATCCTGTCGATTATCGCCTTTGCCCGCGATTCGAGCTCGGGCAGAGCGTTAAGCGGGAAGAATCTCAGCTTCGCGCTCTCGCCGTCGTTGATTCCGAGCTCTCCGCTGTAGTTTTTGACCTTGTACAGCGCTATCACGCAGTCCACCTCGTCGCCGTTCGGGTAGGTGAACCGGTACTCCCTGCCCGATAGCACCGTGACAAGCTCCGGCGCCGATGTTTCGAGGTTTGTCTCCTCCCTGAGCTCCCTGACGGCGCATTCCTCCAGCGTCTCGCCGAGCTCCTTGCCGCCTCCGGGTATTCCCCAGTCGGAGGTGTCGGTGCGCAGGTTCAGCAGAAGCTCGCCCGTCTCATTGAAGACGAGGACTGTCGCTCCCGCGTATATTATCGGCTCGTGACCGACCTTTTTCCTCATATCGGATATGTAGCTCATTTATGTCTCCTGTCAGCCAACAGCTCCGAAGCTGCTGAACGGGTAGAACCTCAGTACCACCCTGCCTATCACGCTTTTCACGGGGACAAAGCCTATCTCCGACGAGCGGCTGTCCTTTGACACAGAGCGGTGGTCGCCCATTACGAATATGCAGCCCTCGGGCACGGTGACGGGATACTGTCCCGTGAATGCGCCGCCGTCGGCGTGGGTGAGTCCGAGGTGGACGTAGTCCTCGCGAAGCTTCTCGCCGTCCACGAAAACAGCGCCTTTCGTGAAGTCGATATCGACGGTCTGACCGCCGTGCGCAATGACTCTCTTGACGATGATATCGCCGACTCCCTCGCCCTTTTCGAGCGTGCCGTCCTCCGCAAGCGTGAAGCTCTCACGCGCGTCTATCAGCACGATATCGCCGTTTTCGGGCGACCTGTCGATCAGGTTCACGATGACCTTGTCATTCGGCATCAGGGTGTTCTCCATCGAGCTGCCTCTTATCGCGGCTATCCGCAGTATATAGGTGAAAATCAGCGTCACAACAAAAAAAGTTATGACAAGGGTCTCTGCGATGTCGGCAAAGCCGCCGCGCGGAGACCTCTTACTGCTGTCGGGGACCTCAGCCATTCTCGGGTCCCTTCCATGAATCTGTCAGTATGTCGAAATCCTTCAGCGGCGAGTACCTAACAAGAGCCTTGCCGTATATCTGGTCTTTCTTTACAAGACCGACGCTCCTTGCACGGCTGTCGGTCGAGTGGTTGCGGTTGTCGCCCATAACGAAGAAGTAGCCCTCGGGTACTGTTATCGGGTACTGGTCGGTGAATGCGCCGTAGCCGATGTCAGAGGTGGCTGCGCCCTCGTTTACGTAGGGCTCGGAGAGTATCTTGTCGTCAACGATGACCTTGCCGTCCCTGATGTCAACGGTCTGACCGCCGACTGCGATAACGCGCTTGATTATGCACTCGCCTATCGCATTCGAGCCTGCGCCCTCGGGTATGTACGGGTTGCCGCTCTCGTCGAGGAGGTAGTTCACGTCCTTGTTTATGACGAGGATATCGCCGTAGTCAACGTCGAAAAACACGGTTGACATGAATATCTTGTCGGTGTTGCCTATCGACGGGTCATAGTCCTTGTTGAGGGTGGGAACCATGGAATGTCCCACGATATTTACGGGGTGGAGGATATAAGTGAACACCATAACAATGATGAACACCGTGACGAGCGTGGACTCCACTATCTCGATGATATCCTTCAGTATATTGGGCTTTTCGGCGTTTGCCGAAGCCTGATTGTTCTCTGTTTTATCGTTATTGTTTTCCATAACGTGACCTCGCTGAAAAAAAGAAATATGTAGCAAAAAAGGGACTTTGCGTCCCCCTGAGGATAAGTCCGACCTGCCGGCAGCAACTGCCGGCAGATTCGGTCTCTTCCGCTTTTAGCGGATCTGTTCCTTGACCTTTGCAGCCTTACCAACTCTGTCTCTGAGGTAGTAGAGCTTAGCTCTGCGGACTTTACCGCTTCTTACGATCTCTACCTTGTCAACAACAGGTGAGTGGAGAGGGAAAACTCTCTCGATACCGCAGCCGTGTGCAACACGTCTTACAGTGAAGGTCTCGCTGATGCCGCCGTGCTTCTTGGCGATAACAGTACCCTCGAATACCTGTATACGGCTCTTGTCGCCTTCCTGGATCCTTACGTGAACCTTTACGGTGTCACCGATGTTGAAGGAAGGAACGTTTTCCTTCAGGCTTGCGTCGCTGATCATTTTGAGTGCATCCATTTTAATTTCCTCCTAAAATTTCCGAACATTCATACCCGTTCCGCACAATGGGATCAGCATTCCGCATCGCACGGGAAAATGTATATAAGGTGTGGAGTTCCACACAGATCACTGACGTGACCCTCTGCATAAGCAGGTATCGGGCAGCGGACTATCCGATTTAATGTCTTTCGGCATTAACCCTCGACCGTATGTGAGATATACGGACGGAATTTTAAATGCTCTGATATTATACCATATCTTTACGGGAATTGCAAGCCTTTTTTGAAAGAATTAGAAAAATAATTGTTTTGACGATTGTTCTGTGGTTCAAACACTCCCAATATGCACTGTAGGGGCGGCGTTCCGCCGCCCGTCAACAATCGGCATTGCAATATTGCGCGGAATAATTCCGCGGGCAAGCATTTGCGGAACGGAACAAGGGGACGCCCTCTCTTTCAGGGCGTCCCCTCTCTGAAAACAGCCCACCAGGCTGTTTTCAGATTCACCCCTTGCGGAGTGCCTTTGTTTTTGTTTCGCCGTTCTCTAAAAGCTGTGAACGGCGACGAGGGACGCTGTCCCTCGACCCTGCAAGCCTTTGAAAAGGCTTGAGCGAAACTTTCGGTTTCGCGCGGAAG
>CAMHBN010000009.1 GCA_946183385.1 uncultured Ruminococcus sp. | reverse complement strand
TCCGTAGGTCTGCGAGCCGACCACGGGAGCCTTGCCGAAGTCGCGGAGCGAAGCCGCAAACAGCTCAGCAGCGCTCTCGGTGCCGCCGTTCACGATGGTCGCCATCGGCAGGTCGAGAGCCGATTCATCGGAGTAAATGATGGTCTCGGTGTGACCGTCCTTGTACTCAGCCTCGGCGATGACACCCTCGGGGAGAAGCGGGTCGAGGCATTCCTGAAGCGCAGTCATGAGGTCGCCGTCGCAGTCGCGGAGGTCGAATATCAGTGATTTTGCGCCGTTTGTGGTGAGTCTCTCAAGCGCGGCGATGAACTGCTCTGGGGTGTTCTCCTTGAAGCCCGATATCTTGATGTAGCCTATCTGACTGCCGAGCATCTCGGCCTTGACCGTTTTTACCTCGATAGAACGGCGCACGAAGGAGTATTCATCGTCCTTGCCGTCGCGGCGGACGGTCAGCGTGACAGGCGAGCCCTCGGTACCGCGCATGGCGTCCATAGCCTCGCTGAATCCGGCCTCCTTGACGTCGAGCCCGTCGATAGCGGTGATGATGTCGCCTGCGGTGAGTCCCGAATCGTAGGCAGGCGAGTCCTCCATTATCTCGGAGATACGCATATATCCGCTCGCGTCCTCGGCGAGAGTAAGTCCGAGACCCACGAGCTCGCCCGAGTTCTCATTCTTCTCGGTGAGGTATTCCGCGGCGGTGAGATAGCGGCTGAACTTGTCGCCAATACCCGAAACATAGCCCTTCATGAGTCCGTCGCTGAGCTTGTTCTCGTCGATGTCGCCGTAGTAGTTCTCGCGGATATAGCCGTCGAGGACTTGCAGCGTGCTGTACTTCTTCGACTTCTCGTTGACGTCCACGACCTTCTTGTTGAAGCTCTGGAGCGAGAAGAAAGAGGTAAGTATGAAAGTCACCGCCATAGAGATGGCGATAAGGCTCAGTGCGAGTCCGAGGCTTATTTTTTTATTCATAAGGTCATCACTTTCTATCTTGGATATAACAATGTAGGGGCGCACAGTGTGCGCCCGATGGAGAATAATTCGGTTGAAATAACGCGTTGTAGGGACGCGCATTGCGCGTTCGCAAATTCTTCGTATACCGACGGACGACCGATGGTCGTCCCTACAAATGGTTGCCGCGGGTTTTGTCGTTATTTGGCGGGCGCACAATGTGCGCCCCTACAGTCTGAGTTCTGAGCTCTGAGCTATTTGCCCGTCAGGGGCTGACGTAGCTGAGGGGGTCATAGCGGCCGCCGTTGACGTAGACCTCGAAGTGGAGGTGTTCGCCGGTTGACCAGCCTGTTGAGCCGACATAGCCGATAACGTCGCCCTGATTTACGTAGTCTCCGGGGGATACCGTCACAGATGTGAGGTGTCCGTAGAGAGTGGAGTACGTGCCGTCGTGCGAAATAACGACATAGTTGCCGTATCCGCCGCCGCAGCCGCAGCTGTAGCTCTTGCCGTAGTTGTGTGTGCAGGAGTTGTTAGTCCTTGTTACAGTGCCGCTCTTGGAGGCGACCACGGGAGCTCCCATGATGCCGCCGTCGCTGATGTCGATACCGCCGTGGAGCGTGCCCCAGCGGTAGCCGTAATAGCTGGAAATGCCGCTGTGACCGGGTACAGGCCATGCAAAGCCGCTTGCACCTGCCGCAACGTCGTAGGTCATAGGTCCGTTGTAGGTGCTTGTATAGCCGCCGCTCTGCTGCTGTGCAGCGAGTGCAGCCTGACGCTGCTGCTCGGCGATTATAGCCTGCTGACGTGCGATCTCAGCCTCAATCTCAGCCTGCTCGGCTGCGAGAGTAGCGTTGTCGGCTTCGATGTCAGCCTTTTCGCGTTCGAGGTCCTGCTGAGCGAGTGCAAGGCGGTCTATCTCGGACTGCGTCTTCATCAGCTGAGTTGTGAGAGCCGATATCTCGTCTGCCTTTTCGAGCTTGCGCACCTCCTGCTCGTCGAGCTTCATCTCGAGGGAGAGCTTTTCGGTCTCCATTTCGCTCTTGGACTGTTCAAGCGTGTCTATCTCGCCGAGGATATTGTCGATAAGCTCGTCGTCGTGCTCGGCGATACGGTTTATCATCTGAACTCGCGACATCATGTCGTAGAAGCTGTCGGAGCCGAGGATAACGCCCGCAGACGACTCATTGCTGCTGATGTACATCGCGCAGAGACGCTGCTTGAAGAGCTCGATGTTCTTGTCAATTTCCTCCTGCTGTGAGGTGATGTCCTCGTCGAGGAGGACGATGTTGCCCTGTGTAGCGTCGATGTCGAGAGCGATGGCATCGAGCTCCTGATTGAGGAGGTCGATGTTCTGCTGGATGATGCCTATCTGCTCGTTGAGGCTGTCCTGATATGCCTGCTCGTTGTTCTTGTCGCCCTCGAGCGAGTCTATCTGGCTCTGGAGAGCGGCTATCTTCTCGTTGTTGGCTTTGCGCTCCTCCTGTATCTCCTGTATCGTCTTAGCGGAGGCGTCCTGACATCTGTCTGTGACCGCGGGATAAGCGGCTACAGCTCCGACCGATACGGCTGTACAGCAGAGGAATGTGAGTATCTTTTGGGTTACTGCAAGCTTTCTCATAACTGTTAAACTTACTCCCTTCGTTTCAGAGTTCAGAGCTAAGAGCTGAGAGCTGAGAACTCAGTGTAGGGACGCGCAATGCGCGTCCGCAAATTCTTCGTGTACCGACGGACGACCAATGGTCGTCCCTACAATGGTTATATCAGTGTTGTGTAGGGGCGAACAGCGTTCGCCCGTGGATATGTCTGTTGTTGGCGGGCGCACAATGTGCGCCCCTACAATCCGTTGCCGTTGGTTTGGGTGATATGGCGGGCGGATGATATCCGCCCCTACAGGCGTTATACGTCAATATGACGGCGGGTGCTGACAACGCTTCCGAGAGCGCCTACGAGCGAGCCTACCACGAGGTACGCGAGCGCTACCCAGAGCTGTATCCTGTCAAACGGGATAATGCTTCCTACGCCGAACGCACGCATGAGAGTGCCCTGCTCCATAAGTATGCGGAATATCGTGCGATACACTGCCCACGTGATGAAGAAGGCGCCTGCTCCCGCGAAGAAGCCCGTCACCATGCCCTCTACGAAGAAGGGAGTCCTGATGAAGGAGTTCGTCGCGCCGACGTATTTCATTATCTGTATTTCCTCACGGCGTGCGAAAACGCTCGCCTTGGTAGTATTCGATATCATTATCATCGAAACGACCGACAGAGCCACGATGACGGCTATTGCTATCAGCGATACGACCCTTCTCAGCTCGCGGAGGAATTCCGCTACCTGCGGGGACGAGCTCGCGCTCTGCACTTCTTCGATACCGCCTATCTGTGCGGTGGTGTCTTCGATGTGGTCGTTGCTCACGACGGTCACCTTGAAGCCGTCGGGCATGAATTCGTAGCTGTCGATGTAATCGAAGATAGCCTTGCCCTGCTGTATCTGGTTCTGCATACGGTTGTAGGCTTCTTCCTTGGATATGTACTCCACGGTGTCAACATTGTCCAGCCCCTCGAGTTCGGACTGTATCTCCTGCACTCTTGCCGATTCTGTGGCGGGGTCGAGGTAGACTGCAATCTCGTTCTGGTTGCCGAGACCGAGTATCATTGAGTTCATATTGAAGTAGAACAGTGCCGAGCCTCCGACGAGGAGCAGCGAGATGAGCAGCACGCAGAATGTTGCGAACGCCATCATCTTGTTCTTCCATATATTTTCTATACCCTGATTTGCAAGGTACTTGAAACCGCTTATCTTCATTGCTCGGAGCCTCCATTCCTGTCGGCACCCGGGTACCCGCCGTCGGGAGTGATTATCCTCTGGTCGGGGAGTACGATATTGCCTGTATCTGCGGCAGCCTCAGCCATTGCCTGAGCGAGCTCCTCCTCGGGAAGAACCTCGTCCACGCCCGAGATGACCTCGTCGAAAACTATCTCGCCGCCGGTGATGTTGATGATACGTCCGCCGAAGTGGCGAACGAGGTCGTGCTCGTGAGTGACCATAAGAATGGTCGTGCCCTGGTCGTTGATGCCCTTGAGAAGCTCCACTATCTCGTAGGAGAGCTCGGGGTCGATATTACCCGTGGGCTCGTCCGCGATGATGAGCTGAGGGTCATTGACGAGAGCTCGCGCGATAGCAACTCTCTGCTTCTCGCCGCCCGAGAGCTCGTCGGGGTAAGAATTGGTCTTGGAGTGCAGTCCCACGAGGCTTATAACGTAGGGCACTCTCTTTCTGATATATTTCAGAGGAGCGTCGATAACACGGAGCACAAAAGCGATGTTCTCGTACACGGTCATTGACGGGATAAGTCGGAAGTCCTGAAAAACGAAGCCGAGAGTGCGGCGGAATTCGGGAATCTTCCTCTTTTTGAGCTTGCCGAGATTGTAGCCGTTAACGGTCACAACTCCGCTCGTTGCGTCTATCTCCTTGAGGAGAAGCTTTATCATGGTACTTTTTCCCGCGCCCGATGAGCCCACAACGAAGGCGAAGTCGCCGTCGTTTATCTTCAGGCTGACGTTGTTCAGTGCGTCAACGCCGCTCGAATAGGTCACGGACACGTTCTGAAGCTCTACCAAAGGTTACACCTTCCTTGTTTGTTCGTGTCGTTTATTTTTTGGTTTATAACGTGTAGGGGCGGATATTATCCGCCCGAACGCCAATAATCTGTGTGTTTGCGGGACGCCGAGGGCGGCGTCCCCTACAGTGGTTGAATCGTTATTGTGTAGGGACGCGCATTGCGCGTCCGCAATCACGGAAATGTAAATCAGTCGTTTTTATGGCGGACGACCAATGGTCGTCCCTACAATCAGAACTTAACAGGGTTAGCCGAGAGATACTTCTTTACCATAAGGGCTATCTTGAAGATGATAGCGTGGTCGAACTCGCGGAGGTCGAGACCTGTGAGCTTCTTTATCTTCTCAAGTCTGTATACGAGAGTATTTCTGTGTACGAAGAGCTTACGCGATGTCTCGGACACGTTGAGGTTGTTCTCGAAGAACTTCTGTATCGTGAAGAGAGTCTCGTGGTCGAGAGAATCGATGCTGCCTACCTTGAATACCTCGTGGAGGAATGTCTCGCAGAGAGTGGTCGGGAGGTGGTAGATAAGTCTCGCGATACCGAGGTTGTCGTAGCTTACGATGACCTTGTCGGTGTCGAATACCTTGCCGACCTCAAGAGCCATCTGAGCCTCCTTGAAGGAGCGTGCGAGGTCCTTTACGCCGACAACGGCTGTACCGATACCAACGTTGACGCGGGTGTAGAACTCGCTGCTGAGGGTATCAGCGATAGAGCGTGCGAGCTTTTCGAGGTCCTTGGAATCAACGGTGCTCTTGAGCTCCTTGACGAGTATGATATCGGACTCTGTGATGTTGAAGACGAAGTCCTTGTTCTTATCGGGGAAGAGGTTCTGGATAACGTCGTAAGCTGAGATGTCGTTCGCGGAAACTATTCTGATAAGGAATACAGCGCGGCTTATCTCGGCATTGAAGTGGAGCTCTCTTGCCTTGATGACGATGTCTCCGGGGAGAACATTGTCGAGGATGACGTTCTTGATGAAGTTGTTGCGGTCGTACTTTTCGTCGTAGTACTGCTTGATATTGGAGAGAGTGATAGCGAGGATGGACGCATACTTTGCGGCAGCGTCGTCAACGCCCTCTACGAAAACCGCATAGTCGGGCTTAACGCGTGAGCCGAAGGGCTTGTAGGTGAAGCCGTCGCGGATGAAGATATCGTGTGAATCGCTGAGGTCGAGAGAAACGAACTCATTTGTGGTGCCTACGCGGGTGAGGTCGCTGCAGGCGATGATGGTAGCTGTCTCATCGACAACACCGATGGTTGCGTCGATAGTATCGCGCATCTGATGAACTAAGCCCTGAAATAATCTGTTTGACATAATTTGCACCCTTCTTTTAATTTTATGATTTCCGCTTTCAAAGGTTGTCGTTCGATCTGAATATATTACAGATTGTAACATATTGATATGAACATACTGTTAACAAAATGTTAACTTTTCTTTAAAAGCCTGAATAATGACCAATAAATGTGTGTTGACATTGTGATAAACTGCTAAATGGTTAGTTTTGTTTGTAACCAAAAAGTAACCTTTACATCTTCTCGGGCTGCTCTATCTTCAGGATAGTCAGCACGTTGCGGAGCACCTGCCTTACTGCTATGCTCAGCAGTATACGCGCGTTCATGAGCTCGTCCGAGCCTGCGTTTTTGACGCTGCACGCGTCGTAGAAGCGGTGGAACAGCGTCGCGAGGTCTATCGCGTACTTCGTCAGCTTTGCGGGGTCGTAAGCCTTAGCCGCGAGCTCTATCTCGTGCGGCAGCGACGCTATATGGCGTATCAGCTCTATCTCACGCGGGTCGGTCAGGAGCGTGAAGTCCGCGCTCTCGGGTATCACTATACCCTCGGCTTCGAGGTTGCGGAGCATACTGCATATCCTCGCGTGCGCGTACTGCACGTAGAATACAGGATTCTGCGAGGACTTCTCAACTGCGAGGTCGAGGTCGAACTCGAACTGCGAGTTTGCCTCGCGGAGGTTGAAGTAGAACCTTGCCGCGTCTATCGGTATCTCGTCGAGGAGCGTCACCAGCGTGATAGCCTTGCCGCTTCTCTTCGAGAGCTTTACCGTTTCGCCCTTTCTTACGAGGCGTACCATCTGCATAAGTACCACGTCGAGCTTGCTGTCGTCAACTCCGAGAGCATTCAGCGCCGCTTTCAGTCTCGGAACATAGCCGTGGTGGTCGGCTCCGAGGACGTTTATCGCCTTGTCGAAGTTACGCGTCACGAGCTTGTCGTAGTGGTAGGCGATATCGGGTACTATATAAGTATAGAGACCGTTGCTGCGCCTGAGCACGAAGTCCTTGTCCATACCGTAGTCGGTGGCTCTGAACCATATCGCGCCGTCCTGCTCGTAAGCCTTGCCTGCTTCCATGAGCTTGTCAACCACGAGCTTCGTCTCGTTGCGCTCGTGAATGGTGCTCTCGCGGAACCAGTTGTCGTATACTATGCGGTACTTTTTGAGGTCGCGTTCAAGTCCTGCGATATTTATCGGGAGGGCGTACTCAACGAGAGCCCTGCGCCTCTCCTCCTCGGATACGTCGGCGAGGGAAGCTCCGTGCAGGTCGTAGTAATTCTTGGCGTGCTCGATGATGTCCTGTCCGAGGTAGACGTCCTCGGGCATCGGGAAGTCCTCCGAGCTGCCCTCCTCGCCGTATATCAGGCGGCAGACTTCATCGGTATCGGCGGCTTTCGCGAGCACACCCTGTCCCTTCTCGGAGCATAAGTGCATATAGCGGAGCGAGAGCGACTTGCCGAACTTCTCAATCTGATTGCCCGCGTCGTTGACGTAGAACTCGCGCTCGGCGTGGAAGCCTGCCCAGTCGAGCACGCTTGCGAGGCAGTCTCCGATAGCGCCGCCTCTTGCGTTGCCGATATGCATGGGACCTGTCGGGTTCGCGGATACGAACTCAACGAGGACACGCTTGCCGCTGCCGTAATCGGTGCGTCCGTAGCTGTCCTTCTCGGCGAGCACGTTCTCAACGGTGTCGGCGAACCACTTCCTGCTGAGGAAGAAGTTCATGAAGCCCGGTCCCGCTATCTCGGCTCTCTCGAATACCGAGCCGCCGAGGTTTATCTTCTCGATGATGAGCTCGGCTATCTTGCGGGGCGGCATCTTGAACGCCTTTGCGCACACCATAGCGGTGTTCGCCGCGAAGTCTCCGTGGGACTTGTCCGCGGGTATCTCGATGACGAATGACGGGAGCGGCTCGGCAGGGGCTACGCCCTCAGCCACGAGAACTCCCAGCGCGTCGGTTATCAGCTCCCTGAGCTGAAGCGACGCAGACTTGATGAGGTCTGACATTGGTGTTATCCTTCCTTTTATATGTATGTGATTTTGGTGCTTGTGTAGGGACGACCATTGGTCGTCCGATGTTACGCTGTCGGTTTATTGCGGACGCGCAATGCGCGTCCCTACAGTCTGAGTTCTGAGCTCTGAGTTCTGAGTTCTGAGTTCTATAAACTCAGCTCTTAATATTCATTATAATCTCGTTGTCCGAGAGGTAGGACGAATTGAGGTCGAGGGTGTATTTCAGGTAGAGCCGACCGTCGGTGTCGATGGTGTTGTCTATCGCGTGTGTGTACACGCCGATGCGCATATCACCGAACGGCGTGCCGTACTGGCAGTAGTGCTTGCGCCCTATCTCCAGCGAGAGCACCGAGTTAGCCGTTCCTCTTCTTATAATAGAAGCGGAATCATTGCCGTCTACCGTTATCGTTGTCACCGAGCCCTCGAATCCCGTAGCCGAGGTGTCCTCGTAGGATATCACGTTCTGCGTGCCTGCCTTTGACAGCGAGGCGCGTGTGAGGAGCTCTGTCTCGTTCTTTTCGTCGTCCTGCCACTGTATGCTCGTCAGCGAGATGAGAACGTTTTTCTTCATCAGTACGCCCTTTCCGAGTTTTCCAGTGCCTGCTCGAGGAGCATATCCACGAGCTCGGGCATATCTATGCCGAACTCTGCCATGAGCTTGGGGAAAACGCTGTTTTGTCTGAGTCCCGGGGAGGTGCCTATCTTGTTGAGCAGGAGCTCGCCCTCCTCATTGAGGAGGAAGTCCACTCTCGCAAGTCCCTTGCACCCGAGAGCCTTGAATGTCTTTACTGCTGTATCGCGTATTGTCGCGGCGAGCTCATCGGGGAGCTCCGCGGGTACCTGTAAGTCGTCGCCGGAGCTCTTCTTGACCTCGGTCGGGTCGTACTTCCTGCCGACGGAGAGTATCTCTCCGACGTTGGAGGCGAGCGGCTGGTCGTAGCCGAAAACAGCTACCTCGAGCTTGCGTGCCTTGACGTATCTCTCCGCGAGCACCTTGTTATCGTTCGAGAACGCGACCTTCACGGCGGCGTTGAGCTCGTCGGGATCGTGAGCCACGGTCGTACCCGCGCTGCAGCCGCTGTTTGCGGGCTTTATCACAACGGGGAAGCCGAGGTCTGCGGCTATTTCGTCGCAGCGCTTGTCAATGCTGTTGATGTCACGCTGAGTCAGGAGCTTCCAGTCAGCAGTGGGGATTCCGTAGTCGTCGAGCACCATGTGCGTGTGCGACTTGTCCATGCACGATGCCGCGGCAAGGTGACCGCTTCCCACGTAGGGAATGCCCGACATATCGAGCAGAGCCTGTATCGTGCCGTCAGCGCCCTTCTTGCCCTGCAAAACGGGGAAAACCACGTCTATCCTGCGGACAGTAGCCTCGCCGTCCTCGATCACCACGATGCCGCGGTGGAGCGGGTCGGGCGAGAGTATCGCGGACGCGCAGTCGGGGCTGGATTCCCAGCTTCCGTCGGCTATTTCCTCCACGTCCCCGGGGAAGTACAGCCAGCGTCCTTTCTTCGTGATACCTATGCAGGTAACGTCATATTTGTCATTGGGAATATTGCGGATGACCTCTGCGGCAGAGGCGAGGGACAGCTCGTGTTCCTGAGCTGTACCGCCGAAAATTACGGCAGCTTTTATCTTTGCCATGTCTTTCTCCTTTATAAATGTGCTGCAAAACACGTATAGTCAATTTCAAGCATCACTATATTTTATCACATTACACAAAAAACTGCAAGTATTTTTTGCGAAAATGAAAGAAAAATTGCAAGGGAAGTACATTGCAGACAAGTTTTAACACATCCATTTGTACAATATGCCGACGACGCCAAAGGATATACGCACATACGTTCGGAAAATGATTGGTAAATATGACGGAGTATAAAATCATTGCGCCCGTTTTTGTCCTCGTTTGTGGATAATGAACGAAGGAGATCGTAGGGGTGAGTTCCGCTCGCCCGTCCTGACGCTGGTCTTGCTGTATTTCTGCGGGCGGATGATATCCGCCCCTACAGAATGTCGCCGTTGGTTTATCGGTTGTTTGTGGGCGGTCAAGGACGCCGTCCCCTACAAAAAAGCACCCTTAAGGCTGCTCCCCTTAGCGGAAAAGCGGGTTACCGAGCCGTAAACTAACGGCATATGTTCGGTAACCTGCGAATCCGCCAAAGGGGGCTCCCCTTAGGGTGCTTTTTTTGTATTCAGAAAAGGGGAGCGACGAGCTTCAGCAGCTCGCCTGTGACCTTATAGAACAGCTTCTCGTGCTTGATAGTCTCGGGTGTGACCTGTCGGCACTTGCTGAGGGTGTCCTGAAAATCTGCCTCTATCTCGGGGATACAGCGGGTCTTGTACATATACGCCGCGCACTCGAAGTGGTGGTAGAGACTGCGGTAGTCGAGGTTTATCGTGCCGACCACTGCCTTCTCGTCGTCGCAGACAAACACCTTCGAGTGAACGAATCCGGGCGTGTACTCGTATATCTTCACGCCCGCCTTTGTGAGCCCCGCATAGTGCGTCTTCGCGAGCGAGTATGCGCCTTTTTTGTCGGGTATGCCAGGGAGTATGAGCTTCACGTCTATGCCGCGCTCTGCCGCGAAACGTATCGCGCTCTCCATCTCGCCGTCGAGAATGAGGTAGGGGGTCATTATGTGGACGTACTTCGTCGCGCGGTTGAGGATGTCCATATACACCGTCTCGCCGACCTTTTCGTCGTCGAGCGGGCAGTCTCCGTAGGGGAGCACGAAGCCGCAGTCCCTGAACTCGTCGCCGTAGGACGCGCACAGCCACTCGTCCCAGCGGTGGTCGGTCTCGCCGACGTTCCACATCTGCAGAAACATCAGCGTGAAGCTGCGGACAGCTTCGCCGCGGAGCATTACCGCGCAGTCCTTCCAGTGACCGAATCTCTCGCGCATATTGATGTATTCGTCGCCGAAGTTGACTCCGCCCGTGAAGGCTGTTTTGCCGTCGATGACGAGTATTTTTCGGTGGTCGCGGTAGTTGTAGTAGGTCGAGAGGAAGGGGAGTATCGGCGCGAACGCCTTGCCCTTGATACCGAGCTTTGCAAGACGCTCGGGGTAGTCGTAGGTGAGGGTGGACATCTCACACATCCCGTCGTACATCACGCGGACGTCCACGCCCTGCTGAGCCTTGCGGGCGAGGATATCGAGGATGCGTCCCCACATATAGCCCTCGTCGATGATGAAGTACTCCATGAAGATGAATTTCTCGGCTTTTTCGAGCTCCTGCAGGAGCGCCTCGAACTTCTTCTCGCCTATCGGGAAGTAGGTGACGTCGGTGTTGTTGTATATCGGGAAGCAGCCCGTGCGGTTGATGTAGCGGCAGAGCGAGTCCGTGCCCGATTTCGCGAGCTCGGGGTCGTCGAGGACTTCGCTGTGCAGGGGGAGCATTTCCCGCGACTCTTCGATTGCTCCCGTGACGAGCCTCTTGACCTTGATGTGTCCGAAGTCGCGCTTCGTGAAGAAGAGGAGTATCGCTCCGGGGATGGGGAAAAGCGTTATCAGCACCAGCCACGTCAGCTTGGCGGCGGAGTCCATTTCGCAGTTGAACAGGTAGAACACCATCAGCACCGAGAACAGTACCAGCAGTACCTTCGCCTGCGGCAGGTACTCCGTGAAAAGGAAGTAAATGGAGATGAGTATGGCTATCTGCACGAAGAGCAGTGCCACGATGAGGAACGCGCGGCTGAATATCAGCCTCCAGAAGCTTTTCTTGCGCTTCGGGATAAGGCGTATCACTTTTTCGAGCTCTTCCATTTTTTCACTTCCTTTCTGTGGGACGCTGTCCCACACCCTGCCAAAGGGCACAGCCCTTTGGAATCCAACTACGTTGCCGCTCGCAAGCTCGCTCACTCTGTACAAAAGTCAAAGTCTGCTTTCGGCGGGTAACAAATATCGGAATCGTTCATTCAACAATTTGTAGGGGACGCCGCCCTCGGCGTCCCGCAGACAGATGGGAATTACAAAGTGATCTCCGTCCCGCCGACGGGTCTTATTGTAAGTATGCGGCACGCGCCGAGCCCGAATACCCTGTCCATCTCGGCGGCGTAGCTCTCCGCAAGGTAGGTCGGCACGAAAGCCTGTATCGTACCCGCAAAGCCGCCGCCGTGTACGCGTACGGCTCCGCACCCGCCGAGCACGCGCCTGCTCAGCATTATCGCGAGCGGTATCTCCTGCCTGTCGGTCGAGCCTGCGGGACAGAGGTTCTGTAACAGCTCTGCCGACGATGTGCCCGATTCGTTCACAAGGCGGAAGAATTCTTCAAGGTCGCCGCTTTCGAGAGCCTCAGCCTCGAGCACGGCGCGCTCGTTCTCCGCGAAGAAGTGCGCGGCGCGGAGAATAGCCCTGTCCGAGCACTTCCCCCTCAGTTCGGGGAGGCGCGCGTAGAACTCGTACTCGTCCACGTCGCGGAGGAACCCGGCTCCAAAGCACGCGGCTACGGACTTCATCTCTGTGGGGATAGCGGCGTACTCGCCGATGAGGTCGGCGTGGCTGCCCTTGGTGTCGGTTATGCACAGGCTGTGACCCGCTCCCGTGAAATCGAATCGCACGGGAGTTATCGCGGGCGCGGTCGGGTCAGCGAAATCTATCGCCACGAAGCCGCCCACGGCGCTGACGGTCTGGTCCATGAGCCCGCTTGCCTTGCCGAAGTATTCGGTCTCGGCGAACTTACCTATCTTCGCTATCTCAACTGCTCCCGCTCTGCCGCCGTTGCAGCTGAGATCTATCATCGTGCCGATGAGGTTCTCGAATGCTGCCGACGAGGAGAGCCCGCTCCCGCTGAGGACGTCGGAGGTCGTATACGCCGTGAAGCCGACTATTTCCGCGCCCATTTCCGCGAATTTAGCGGCAATGCCGCGTACCAGGGCATTGGACGTGCCGCGCTCTTCCTTGCGGGGAGAGAGGTCGGAGAGGTCGATCTCGCAGGGCTCGTGCCCCTCGGAGTATACGCGAATATAGCCGTCGTCGGTGAAGTCGGCGAGGGCGATGACGTCGAGGTCTACCGCCGCCGCGAGTACGCAGCCGTGCTGGTGGTCGGTGTGGTTGCCGCCTATTTCGGTCCGTCCCGGAGCCGAAAATACGCGCACGTCGTCACATTCGGGACAGAGCCGCGAGAAGTGCTCGGCGGCGCTGAGGTAGCGGGCACGCTGGCGGAGATATTCGCGCTCGCCGCTGCCGTAGAGCTCGCGGAAGCGCGCGTCGAGGCGTCCGCCCGACAAGGCGGAGCAGAGTTCCTGTATAGTCATGGTATATCCTTTCCTGTTGGCGAAAGAGTGGAACGCCGTTCCCTACAATTGGTTGATTGGTATTCGTGTAGGGGACGCCGCCCTCGGCGTCCCGCAATTACGGAAATGGCGGTTGATATGGGATTTGTGAGCGGGCGAGGGCGCCCGCCCCTACATCTTGATTCTTGCATCTGTATTCTTGCTTCTTGTATGCGGGCGCACGGAATGCGCCCCTACGATTGATAGCCGTTGGTTTGTCGGTATATTAGCGGGACGTCGGGGACGCCGTCCCCTACAGTTGCTTCCCGCCGAAAGCAGGCTTTGCCGTTTGTACCAATTTCACGACATCTGGGTATTAAACTATCCTATTTCTCAAACGCTTCCCAATTATCAAGATATAGATCATCAACATCATCAAATTTCCTTATAGATGATTCATTATGCTTTTGACCATTTCTTCCGGGTGCTTCTAACCATTTAATGTATTGTTCCTTTATTGAATTAGATACAATCGTACTTGGTACAATATGGTATTCGGGATTGTTTAATCCATTGAGGATAACAAAAACGTAATAAACATTGTCTCCTACCAGTTCTTCGTTTCTCTTTTTCAACATCCAAACTTTCTTTTCTGTTTTGTTTGTTTTAATTTGAACAGCAATTTGTTTATGCGTCTTTCTGTTAATTGCAAGAATGTCAAAATCTTCAACATTAGACATAGGTATAGCGACTGTGTAACCTCTACGTTCAAGTTCGGCGGCAACAAAATATTCACCGCAATTACCAGTGCTAATGGTATTGTTTTCCATTCAATCCTCCAATAGCGTATCGCATACAAAGGGCAGAGCCCTTGTCTGAGGTCTTTAATACATATTTATTATAAACTATATTTGGAAAAAAATCTACTGTTTTCGTCAAAATTATTTTTTGGACTGGATTTAAGCTGATGCGGCGTTAATTTAAGCTCGGTTTTCTGTAGGATATACAAATACAGTCACGCAGTTTTGACAATGCGTACAAAGTTGGTGAAATAGCATCGCGGCTATTGACAAGTTCCCAAAACAGATGTATACTTAAAGTATCAGGACGCAAAGCAATAAATTAATCTGCTTTAAGTTATTTAAGGAGTGTATTTTATGTCAGACATTAAGCTCATCTGCCCGCCTCTCCCCAATATGCCGTGGCAGGACAAGCCCGCGGGCTGTACCGCTCCGATGTGGCGCCACACCGAGAATCCCATCATCGGCAGGAACCCTCTCCCCGATGTTGCGCGTATCTTCAACAGCGCCGTTATGCCCTACGGCGACGGCTTCGTCGGCGTTTTCCGCGGCGAGCAGCGCGACGGCGTCTCGCACATCTATTTCGGCACCAGCAGGGACGCTCTCCACTGGGACTTCGAGCCCGAAAAGATACCCTTCCTCGACGAGAACGGCGAGCCTTTCCAGCCGATTTATGCCTACGACCCGCGCCTCGTCAAGGTCGATGACACCTACTATGCGATGTGGTGTCAGGATATGTACGGAGCCGCGATAGGCGTCGCCAAGACCAATGACTTCAGGAGCTTCACCCGCATCGAGAACCCGTTCCTCCCCTATAACAGGAACGCCGTGCTCTTCCCGCGCAAGATAAACGGCAACTTCGTCATGCTGTCGCGTCCGTGCGACAACGGGCACACCGCTTTCGGCGACATCTTCCTCAGCGAGAGCCCCGATATGCAGTTCTGGGGACGTCACCGCCACGTCATGGGCAGGACGAGCTGCTGGTGGGAAGGTCTGAAAATAGGCGGCGGAGCTGCTCCCATCGAGACGGACAAGGGCTGGCTGATGTTCTATCACGGAGTTGTCAACACCTGCAACGGCTACGTCTACAGCGTGGGTGCGGCGATACTCGACCTCGACGAGCCGTCAAAGGTGCTCCACCGCTGTGCGAGCTATGTCCTCACGCCCGAGGAGTGGTACGAGGAGCGCGGCTTTGTGCCGAACGTGTGCTTCCCGTGCGCTACCCTGCACGACTCCGAAACTGGCAGGATAGCACTGTATTACGGCTGCGCGGACAGCTACGTCGGCGTTGCCTACACCACCGCGCAGGAGATCTACGACTATATCCTCAAATACGACCACGCCTCCGAGGACGACAAATGCCTCGGAAGAAGATAAGAAAAAGCACCCGCGAGGGTGCTTTTTTGATTGAGGATTTGTAGGGGCGCACAGTGTGCGCCCGCTGGACGTCGAGGACGCCGTCCAATACAATGGTTGAATGTGATTTGTGCGTTTATTGGCGGGCGCACGGAATGCGCCCCTACAAAAAAGAGCACCCAAACGGGTGCTCTTTTCGCTTACTTTGTAGTTTCGGGGAGACTGTCTATCGCGTGTGCGTCAAGGCGCTGTATCGAGAGAGCGTCCATCGCTGTAACGCCGTCGCCTGTGTTGCAGCAGTCTGCGTTAGCCGCACCTGTTGCAGAGAGAGCATACTTGTCCTTGTTCGCTATGGACTGGAGGATAGCTACTGCGTCAGCAACAGTTACCTTCTTGTCAACGTTTGCATCGCCGATGAGCGTTACCTTGGCTGTGCTGCCCTGAGCTGTCGATGAAACGGAAGCTGTTGTAGCTGCGGAGCTTGCTGTCGTTGTTGTCGAGGAAGCCGCGCTTGCTGTCGTTGCAGCCTTGGTAGTCGCAGATGTGGAAGTGGTGGAAGAAGAAGTCTCGCCTGTGTGGTCGTACTCGTATACAACTGTGATAGTGTTGTATGTTACGGAGACGTCGCCGCCCTTGCCGTCGTTTGCGGAAGCCTTCCACCAGTC
This sequence comes from uncultured Ruminococcus sp., assembly GCA_946183385.1. Classification (GTDB taxonomy): domain Bacteria; phylum Bacillota; class Clostridia; order Oscillospirales; family Ruminococcaceae; genus Ruminococcus. Next base: position 608 of record CAMHBN010000009.1, on the reverse strand, counting down.
CTGGAACTCGATGAAGGTATCGTCGTAGTCAGCCTCTACCTCGAGTGAAGCGTCAGCCTTGTCGGGGTCGGGGATAGTGAACGTGCTGTCCATCTCGACCTCAACATCGCCCGAGCCGCTGTAGCCGAACGACTTGTTGCCCCAGCCGTAGGTCTTTGTGCCGTCGAGGGACTTGAGCTTGTTGAAGCAGAGTCCGCCGCCGCCGCAGTACCAGCTTGCGCCTGTCGAGCAGCTTGCTGTGCAGTTGATGACTATCTTCTTGATGTGCTCCTTGTCCTCGATGGGTATCATCGGGAAGTCGTTCTGCGAGAGCTTGAGCTCGTCGAACTTGTATACAACTTCCTTTGTTTCGATGTCGGGCTCAACGTATATCTGCGCGTCGCTTTCCTTGTCGGAGAGGACTACCTGTGCGAACGAGAGAGCGGGAAGCTCAACCGTTACCTTGTTGCCCTTGACAGCGTTGTCTATGCTTACGACTCTGATGTCGCTGTGGTCCTGAGTTACGGCGTAAACTGTAGCGCTCTTGTAGGTGCTTGCCGCGCCTGTGAGCTCTATAGTAGCCTTCTCGGACTTGGTCTTGTCCTTGTTTGCGAGGACGAGAGTTACCT
>CAMHBN010000008.1 GCA_946183385.1 uncultured Ruminococcus sp. | reverse complement strand
GTAGAGGTCTACCGCGTAGCTGTCGCTCATACCCGATATGTAGTCGCAGACGGCTCTGTCGGGGTCGGTCTTCTTGGCGATTATGCGGTACTCCTCGGGGAGCTTGCTGATGTTGGCGATGAAGTACTCGTAGAGCTTGCATATAAGCTGTACAGCCTTTTCCTCCTCCTGCTTGGCGGCGGGATTGGTGTAGACCTTGCGGAACATGAACGCTTTCAGGTCGTCGTGCGCCTTCCTTACGGCAGGGGAGAAGTCTATATCGTACGCTCCGTGCTCGATGACCGAGGCGATGAGCGTGGTGATGCGCTTTGTCTTGGTGTTGCCGAGGACGTATACGCAGTCGTTGGGCAGGTCGTTCGGGTCGAGAATGCCCGCGCGGACTGAGTCCTCGATATCGTGGTTGATGTAGGCGATGGTGTCCGCGAGACGGACGATATTGCCCTCTTTTGTTGCGGCGACCTTGTTAGTGTGGCAGAGTATGCCATCGCGGACGGCGTAGGTGAGGTTCAGACCCTCGCCCTTCTTTTCAAGAGCCTCGACCACACGCACGCTCTGCTCGTAGTGCTTGAAGCCGTGGGGACATATCTCGTCGAGAGTTCTCTCGCCGCAGTGTCCGAACGGGGAGTGCCCGAGGTCATGACCGAGAGCGATAGCCTCGGTGAGGTCCTCGTTCAGACGCATACCGCGGGCTATAGTCCGCGCTATCTGCGACACCTCGAGGGTGTGTGTGAGGCGGGTGCGGTAGTGGTCGCCGACGGGCGACAGGAATACCTGCGTTTTACGCTTCAGTCTGCGGAAGGAGTTGCAGTGAAGTATGCGGTCGCGGTCGCGCTGGAAGTCGGTGCGGAACGGGCACTTGTCCTCGTGGCGCTCGCGGCGGGTCATCTCCTCGTTCACGCTTGTGCACGCGAACTTGCTGAGTATGCCCACTTCGGTTATCTCATACTGTTCTCTTACTGTCAAAGCTATCCCTCCCTGTGAAAAAAGTGCTTCTATTATACTTATACTAAAGGGAACGGAAAATCCCTTTATTTTATTTTTGGTGTTTGAATTATTTTGTAGGGGCAAACATTGTTCGCCCGCAGGTATGCTTGGTGATTCTGTATTCGGGCGCACACTGTGCGCCCCTACAATCCGTTGAATGTGGCTTGTCGGTATATTGCGGGACGCCGAGGGCGGCGTCCCCTACATATGATTAGGCATTATTTGATGTAACACTGCTGAAATCGGCGTACAGCTCGCCCAAATCCTCGATTTTAGCCGCTCCGTTGGTGACCTCGGTCAGCTCCTTGGTGAAGGAGTCGAGCTTCTCGGACAGCACAAGCACCTCGAGAGCCACGTCGCTGCCGAAGTCGGAGCTCTCCGTTATCGTGTCAAAGCTTGGCAGAATGTAGCTTATCTTGCCGTACATACCGTAGTCCGCGGAGATGCGCAGTCTGTGGCAGAGCCGCATATCCATTATCTTTGCCGCGTCGCAGGCGAGGGAAGCCGCGTGCGAGTAGGCGCGGACAAGTCCGCCGCCGCCGAGGAGTATGCCTCCGAAGTAGCGCGTCACCACGATGCACACGTCCGTGAGTCCGCGCTTGCGGAGCACGTCAAGGACGGGCACGCCCGCAGTTCCCTGCGGTTCGCCGTCGTCGGAGTAGCGGGAAATATTGTCCTCGCGCACGATGTAGGCGTAGACGTTGTGGCGTGCCTTGCGGTGCATGGACTTTATTTTGTTCACGAATTCGACAGCCTCGCCGCCGTTCTTCACGGGAGCTATATACCCGATGAATTCGGACTTCTTCTCCACGAACGAGGCTTCGGCGGGAGCGGAAATTGTAAGGTAGTTCATATTATACCTCTCACGTTGGCTTACAAAGAACTTGCGGACGCGCAATGCGCGTCCCTACAGATGGTTTCAGGTGGCTTTGCGGTGCGGCGGTCGGGTCGATGAGGGCATCGCCCCTACAGATAGAGAAAAAGCCGCTCTTTTGAGCGGCTCTTTGATTACTTTTCGAGATTGAAACGCTTCTTGAATCTGTCAACGCGTCCGCCTGTGTCAACAAGCTTCTGCTTGCCTGTGTAGAACGGATGGCACTTGGAGCAGATTTCAACCTTGATGTCCTGCTTTGTGGACATTGTCTCGATCACGTTACCGCAGTGGCAGGTAATTGTGGTCTTGAACATCTCAGGATGGATTCCCTCTTTCACGATTTTCACCTCCGGAAGAATATTTCTGTATTATCGTGCAGCCCATCAGTTCCTTTAGACAGTAGTGCCAATATACATTACAGTAACTAATTATAGCATAAGGGCGGAGAGCTGTCAAGTGCGGACAGATATATTTCACAATTTTAATCATAGTCTGCCGTGTTCTTATCCTGTCCGTTTCGCAATACCATTATATAAAGGAGGCTTGGAAATGAACGAGACGTACATAATCCCCACGGTCACGGACGACCGTACCGCCCTGCCCGCAGAGGACGACACCGAGCGGCTCGCAGAGGAGAGCTCGCGCCGAAAGCGTGAGGGCGGAGCAGACGACATCATCGCCATGCAGGCGGCGATGTGTATGCTGATTGCCGCCGCGCTGATGATAACGAACATCTTCCGCTCGGACATATCGGGCGAGCTCTTTGACAGGCTGCGTGAACTCACCGAGAGCTCGCGCGAGCTCTTCCCGAATCCGATAGAGCTCCTGCTCGGACTGCTTGACAGGTGATAAGGGTCGGATTCTCATTTCTGCTGTTCAACGCTCTGCTCTTTCTCTTCTGCGACGGCGGGATGATAGCCTCATTCTATTCCGTCTGCCTGCTGCATGAGCTCGGACACATCGCGGCTCTGAGGCTCACGGGCGGAGAGCTCCGCCGTGTGGAGCTCTCCTTCTTCGGGATGAGAATGGTCGCGGCTCCTGCGGCTGATATCAGGAGGGGAGCGCTCGTGCTGTTGAGCGGTCCCGCGGCGAATCTGGCACTGTATGCGGTGCTCACGGTGTTTGGAGTGTGCGGCATGACGGCTCGGCTCAGCCTTGCGGCGGGGCTGTTCAACCTGCTGCCGCTGAGCGCCCTTGACGGCGGAGCCCTGCTTGATATGCTCGCGGCGGGACGTGTCCGCGAGCGGGAGCTGCGCGCCTGTCTCACGGCTGTGAGGTTGCTGTGTGCGGTGGGATTGCTCGCGTACATAGCGGCGGAAATGGCTAAAATATAATACTCATGCGCTAAAAGTTCACTTTTGCGGGTGATTGACTTTTTGACAGTTCTGTGATAGAATTATCTCGTATATTAATATCCGCTTACAGTTGAATTATTCTGTTAAAAGGTGATTATATGATCTGGCTGCTTGTTGTCTGCCTGTTCGCAACGTCGCTGTTTGTTGCGGCTTGTGCGGTTTTCGGCGCGCTGAAGTACAGCAAGAACCCCATGGAGCGCCCGCTTAGATATGTTTTCACAGCCGTATCCTCTGCGGTCGCTGTGAATGCAGTTTCCATTCTCATGCCCTCTGCACGTCCCGCGTACTTTGTGTACGGCTTATACTGCGTACTGATGGATATCATGGTGCTCATGATACTGCACTATGCGAAGGCTTTCACGGGCGAGGAGGAGCTCGTCGGTAAGGCGCATAACGTCTTTGTGTTCGCTATCGCAGCAGACGCCCTGCTGATGCTCGTCAACCCGTTCCTGAAGGTCGTTTTCAAGATGGGCGTGTACGAGGACGGCTTCGGCGAGCACTTCTACCATGTCACAGGGCGCGGTATCCTCTACATATACCACATACTGCTGATCTACGCGATGATGTTCGTCGTGAACCTCGCGCTCTTCAAGAAGATACGCAGCGCTCCTAAGCTCTACAAGATAAAGCACGGCGCTGTGCTCGTGGCGATGTGCGTGATAATGATAATTCACGCCATTTACCTCAATTTCAAGCTCGAGTTCGACTACTCGCTGCTGTTCTATTCGGCTCTTGCGCTGATCATGCTGTTTTTCACGCTTATTTACGTGCCGCACGGACTTATGGACAGGCTCCTATTCTTCACCATCTCCAATATGAAGGACGGTATCGTCTGTATCGACAACGAGGGAAGGGTGGTCCACGCGAACAGGACAGTCAAGGACTACAGCGAGGCTGATATCGACATCGGCTCGCTCGATAATCAGCTGCAAAAATGGTTCACCGAGGATATCACGCAGGACTGCACCGAGCGCACGTGGGACACCGTCCGCCGTATCGAGGGCAGGGATCACTATTACCACATCGACTTCATGCGCATATACGACGGCGACGTAAAGTACCTCGGGTGCTTCTTCCTCGTCCACGACAGGACGGAGGAGTACGTGCGCTACTACACCGAGAAGTACCGCGCTACGCACGATATGCTCACGGGCATATATAATAAGGAATATTTCTTTGAGCGGACAAAGGCTATGCTCGACGAGACCCCCGATATCCGCTACGTGATAGTCTGTACCGACGTCAAGAACTTCAAGCTCGTCAACGATGTGTTCGGAGTTGAGGCGGGCGACAGGATGCTGAAAAAGATAGCCGAGATAACCGCTTCCTTCGGCGGGGACGACGTTGTCTATGGGCGTCTCTCGGGAGACAGGTTCGCGATATGTATGCCCAAGTACAGCTTCAACGAGAATGAGGTACTGAGCAAGTATTCGGTGGTCGATTCCTTCCTCGAGAATGCGTCCTTCAAGACGCATATTCACATCGGCGTGTACGAGGTCGCTGACAGGAGCCTGCGTATCCCGATAATGTGCGACCGCGCAAGCCTCGCGATAAAGACCATCAAGGACAGCTACCAGAACAGCGTTGCCTATTACGACAGCGAGATACGCAAGACCTTTATGAATGAGCAGAAGGTCATAAGCGAGTTCGAGTCCGCGATAGCGAGCGGGCAGTTCCAGCCGTATATACAGCCGCAGATATCCGTCGGCGGCAGAGTATGCGGAGGAGAGGCGCTCGTGCGGTGGATACACCCGCATGAGGGGCTTATCCCGCCCGCTAAGTTCATACCCATTTTCGAGCAGACGGGTCTTATCAGCAGGCTGGACAAGCTGATGTGGGAGCTCGCGTGCCGACAGCTGAGTATATGGAAAATGGAAGGACGCGAGGAGAGCTACCTCTCCGTGAACATCTCACCCAAGGACTTCTATATGCTCGATGTGTGCGGGACGATGACCTCGCTCATAGCCAAGTACAATATCCCGCCGCATTGCCTGCACCTCGAGATAACCGAGTCGGCGGTAATGGACGAGCCCCAGCAGCAGCTCCGTCTCATCGGCAACCTGCGCGAGGCGGGCTTCATGGTCGAGATAGACGACTTCGGAAGCGGCTATTCGTCGCTGAATATGCTCAAGGAGCTCGATGCGGACGTGCTCAAGATAGATATGGGCTTCCTTGAGAAGACCGACCACCCCGAGCGCAGCCAGACTATACTGAAAATGATAATCGGGCTCGCGAAAACGCTGGAGATGGAGGTCATCACCGAGGGCGTCGAGACGAAGGAGCAGGCGAAATTCCTCGCGGAGTACGGCTGCGACCTCTATCAGGGCTACTTCTTCGCAAAGCCCATGAAGGTCAGCGAATTCGAGAACAAGTACCTGAACGCTCAGTTCATAATAAGATAAACAAACAGGAGGAGATAAATATGATATATACATTATTGGCGGCAGTTCCCGCTACGGGTGACACCTTCCCCGCGCAGAAGCTTCTTATCATCGCGGGTATCGCGGTCGCTATAGCGGCTGTGACCATAGTTGCGGCGCTTTTCAAGAAAAAAGACGACGATGACGACGAAGAATAAATAATAGGCAAGCACCTCCGCATATCCTTTATAAAAAGTATGCGGAGGTGTTTTTATGCTTTGCAGCCTTGAGGAGCTGCGCTCGAAGGAGGTCATCGACCTCGGCACGGGCGAACGGCTCGGCTATATCGACGATATCCGCTTCGATACGGACACGGCGGAGGTCGCCGCTCTGGTGATATACGGCGGGAGCAGACTGTTCGGACTGCTCTCACGCGGAGAAGACCTCGAGATACCATGCTCGGCGGTGGAGGTCGTCGGCGCGGAGACTATCCTCGTCAGATGTACAGATTTGACATATCGTACAAATTCACAGAGAAACAGGCTCAAAAGTTTGTTTGATTAAATTTTGGACTGCCCCTTGCGGTATTTGGCGGGATGTGGTATAATATTAAAGCAATTCGCACGCACGCGCTTTTATGGATTGGTGCGCTCGTCGGGCGTTGTCTGTAAGTCAAGCCGTGCGGAGGATTAATAATAACCAATTTTTAAGGAGGACTACACAATGTCAGTAGTTTCAATGAAGCAGCTCCTTGAGGCCGGTGTTCACTTCGGACACCAGACAAGACGCTGGAACCCCAAAATGGCACCGTACATCTTCACAGAGAGAAACGGTATCTACATCATCGACCTTCAGAAGACAGTAAAGAAGCTTGAGGAAGCTTACCTCTTCGTTCGTGACCTCTCAGCAGAGGGCGGCGAGGTGCTCTTCGTAGGTACTAAGAAGCAGGCTGGAGATTCCGTTAAGGAAGAGGCTACACGTGCAGGCGCTCACTACGTAAATGCTCGTTGGCTCGGCGGTATGCTCACAAACTTCAAGACAATCCAGACACGTATAAAGAGACTTGAGCAGCTCCACACAATGGAAGAGGACGGCACTTTCAACCTCCTCCCCAAGAAGGAAGTTGTCAAGCTCAACCTTGAGATAGAGAAGCTCGAGAAGTTCCTCGGCGGTATCAAGACAATGAAGAAGCTCCCCGCAGCACTCTTCATCGTTGACCCCCGCAAGGAGAAGATCGCTGTTGCCGAGGCTAAGAAGCTCGGTATCCCGATAGTTGCTATCGTTGATACGAACTGCGATCCTGACGAGGTCGACTACGTTATCCCCGGTAACGATGACGCTATCCGCGCTGTAAAGCTTATCGCAGGCACAGTTGCCAACGCTATCATCGAGGGCAGACAGGGCGGCGACGCTGCTGCTGAGCAGGCTGAGGCTCCCGCTGAGGAGACAGCTGAGGCTGACGCAGAATAATCAAGAATCAATGTAGGGGCGGATATCATCCGCCCACACATAAAACCAAGTATAATTTCGGGCGGATAATATCCGCCCCTACTTGAATATTAAAAATTTAGGAGGATATAACAATGGGTAAGGTATCTGTTGCAGAAATAAAAGAACTTATGAAGTCCACTGGCGTTGGTATGATGGACTGCAAGAAGGCTCTCGAAGAGAACGACGGCGATATGGACAAGGCTATCGAGTTCCTCAGAGAAAAAGGTCTTGCTACACAGGCTAAGAAGAGCGGCAGAGCTGCTGCCGAGGGCGTTGTTGCTGCCGTTGTAAAGGGCGAGACAGGCGTGCTCCTCGAGGTAAACACAGAGACAGACTTCGCTGCCAACACAGACGATATCAGAAACTTCGTTGCAAACGTTGCAAATACTATCATCGAGAAGAATCCCGCTGACGTTGAGGCTCTCAAGGAGATGCCTATCAGCGGCGGTACAGGCACAGTAGGCGAGGCTCTCACAGAGCTCGCAGGCATGAAGATCCGTGAGAACATCGTTATCCGTCGTTTCGTAAGACTCGAGGGCAAGCTCGCTTCCTATATCCACAACGGCGGCAGCATCGGCGTTCTCGTTAAGATGGACACCGACCTCGCTGCTGACGCAGTTGCTCCTATCGGTAAGGACGTAGCTATGCAGTCCGCTGCTCTCAATGCTGCTTACCTCTGCCGCGAGCAGGTTCCCGCTGAGGTTATCGAGAAGGAGAAGGAGATCATGATGGCTCAGATGGCTGAGGATCCCAAGATGGCTTCCAAGCCCGAGCAGGTTCGTGCTAAGATCGTTGAGGGCAAGGTTGGCAAGTACTACACAGAGAACTGCCTCCTTGAGCAGGCTTTCGTCAAGGACGACAAACTCTCCGTTCAGGGCTATGTTGACGCAGAGGCTAAGAAGCTCGGCGGCTCTATCAAGGTAACAGACGTTATCCGCTACGAGCGCGGCGAGGGTATCGAGAAGAAGGAAGATAACCTTGCTGACGAAGTTGCTAACATGATCAAGAAGTAATCATTGCATATTTAAAGTCCCCGTACAGCTGTGCGGGGACTTTTTTGCGTTATATCTATGTGTGGAGTTATTGTGCGCGGAGATAACTCCGCGGGCAAGGTTATATATGGGACGTCGAGGACGCCGTCCCCTACAAAAGCTGTCGGGTATATTCCGCGATTGTTACCCGCCGAAAGCAGACTGAGCCTTTTGTACAGAGTGAGCGAGCTTGCGAGCGGCAACGTAGTTCGGGGTTCGGGGAACTGCGTTCCCCGACGGAGTCCAGAGGCAGAGCCTCTGGCGGGTCGAGGGCAGAGTCCTCGCGGATTGTCAAGGCAGAGCCTTGACAAAAAACGGCTTCCTAATCGGAAGCCGTTTTTATTATCACTGAATTACCAAACCTTGTAGTTGGGCTCTCCTATGCGGTACGCTGTACCGGGGACGTAGAGATCCTTGGGCTCGTGACCTGCTTCTCTCGCTTTGCGGAGCTCCCTGAACGCCACGCTGTTGAATACGATGCGCTGAACGTCCTCCTGCGGCGGTCTTGTGTTGAGGTACTCGAGTATCACCTGCTGGAGGTAGAAGTACGAGCGGAGCTGCGTCTTCCTGAATTCGAGCCTTGAATCGCCTTCATCGCTGTCCTGATCACCTGTGAGCAGGAAGAGGCTGTCGCCCTCCTCATAGCCGAGCGTGAGCTTTGCGAATATCTCGGGAATGAATATCCTTATCTCTGCTGCGAGTGCCTTGTTGCCCGTGAATTCGTCGAGCTCCTTGCAGAATGCCTGATACTCCTCGGGATTGGATATCTTGACCATCTTTTCAAGCGCGAAGTTTGCCGCATTTACGACGTCCTCCTTCTTGAAGGGGCACTCGTCCTCGCCACGCTGTACGAATATAGCGAACTGCTTCTCGCATCTGAAGCCGTTGTCGTCATTCCAAGTAGCTACATACTCCTCAAGCGGCTTTGTGAGCTCGTTGCAGACGGAGCCGTTCACGCGAACTTCTACTATCTTCTTGTCGCCCTGCTTTGCGAGGAATACTCTTATCCAGTAATACTTCTTCGAGCCGAGGTACTTCGGTATCTCGTTTGCGATGTAAGCCACGAGCATCTTGGGCTCGTTGTCGTGCTGAGCGCCTATCCTTACGATAGAATGAGCGTACATATCGAAGTCGTAGTGCTGTCCGAGGAAGGTAACGGGTACGTGTACGGGGTTCTTCTTGAACAGGGACTGGTCGATGGGGTGCCACAAGCCGCCGTAGAATATCTCGACAGCCATATTTACGACCTCCTCATCGGTGGGAGCGTGCGCGTCAATGGGGTCGATGATGGGCTCGTCGAAGCTGTCGCTGGTAACGAGGAAGAGGAACTGCACGCTCTTGACGTTGTCGTGCTCTTCCTTTCTGCCTATCTTGACGTCGATGGTGATACCTCTCGGCATGATTATACAGCCGTCATAGAGGGTGCCGTTGAGCTTGGCGTTGAGCGCATTGAGCGTTGCTGCCTCGTAGTCGAAGCCCTGCTCTGCGACTGCTGCCGCTTCTTCTGTTTCCTGTTTCTTCTTCTTGAATAAAGCCACTGTGATCAATCTCCTTGTTTATAATAGATTTGTTGTTTTCATATTCTCACAGACAAAAGTCTGAAATATGCTTACTTTACGAACTGAGCCGCCGCCCAGCCCTCCTTGACGTTCACGCCGAGACGCGTGAAGCCGCACTCCTCGATGGCGGTGAGCACCTCTTCCATACGCTCCTCGATAATGCCCGATACTATGAGGTATCCGCCGTCTCTGAGGTAGCGCTTGAAGTAGTCCTTCATCGCGATGAGAACGTCCGCGACGATGTTTGCGGTGATTATGTCGTACTGTCCGTCGATGGTGTCGGCGAGCTTCTCGTCGGAGAGGATATTGCCGAAATAGGTGGTGTAGCTCTCCGCGGGGATGTGGTTTTTCAGCGCATTCTCCTTAGCGGTGGCGGCGGCGTTCTCGTCGATATCGACCGCCACGGCACTCTCTGCTCCGAGCAGTATCGCCGCGATGGAGAGTATGCCGCTTCCGCAGCCGAGGTCGAGTATCTTATCGCCCTCCTTGACGCAGCCCTCAAGTATCTCAAGGCAGAGCCGCGTTGTATGGTGCTGACCCGTTCCGAAGCTCGAAGCGGGGTCTATCTCGAGGACAATGCGCTCGCCGAGGTCGTCGTACTCCTCCCACGAGGGCTTGATAACGAGCGAATCGCCGACCTTCAGCGGCTTGAAGTACTGCTTCCAGTTGTTGGCCCAGTCCTCCTCGCGAATGCTTGCAAGCTCGGCTTCGAGACGACCGTATTCGCCGTCGGTATCGGAGCTCTTCATCTCCGCGAGCATAGCCTTCACGGAGCTGAGCATATCCGCGCCCTGATCGTTGCAGGGGAGATATACCGTGATACAGGTCTCGCAGTCCGCGAGCCCCATAAGGTCATCGTCGATGTAGTCCCACTGACCGTTCTTGTTCTCGAGGAACTCCTTGAAGTCCTCGGAGTCCTTGATGACAAAGCCCTTGATACCGATATCTGTCAGCTTTGAGCAGAGCAGCTCGATACCCTCGGCAGTGGTGTAGATATTGACTTCCGTCCATTCCATTATGGGAAATTGCCTCCTTTTTATTGTATAGCCGCGAGCAGAGCGATGAAGTCCGCTTCGTCGACTGTTCCGTCAGAGTTCATATCCGCCGCTTCTGTTTCGGCGGCTGTGAGCAGCGATATCCCGTCTGGGAGCGGCTGCTTGTTTTTGAGATAAATGTTCAGCTGAGCAAGGTCATACTTGTCGATATAGCCGTCGCCGTCGATGTCGCCCTTTTCACGCTGAGATGAGCTTATCAGCCGCGTCATCTTCGAGACGTCAGCCCAGCCGTCGAAGGTGTCGGATTTGATATGCCCGAATCTGCCGATGCATTCAGTCACCGTGAGAGCACAGCCCTCGCCGATAGTCATTATCGGCGTGTCGCCGAGCTCCGTGTCATAGACCTCAGTCCTGCCCTTGCTGCCGAGGAAGTATTCGCCGACAGGCTGTGATACGGTGAGCTTTATGGTCGAGCTGCCGTAGGCGTAATCCGTGTAGGTAGACATTCTGAGCTCGTAGTCGCCTGCATACTGCGGGTCAAAGAAGTATGTCGAGTAAGTGATGTCCTCGGCTTCGGTCAGGAGAACGGGTTCGTCCTCCCAGTCCTCGCCCGTGAGGTCCTTGCCTCTGCGCTTGACCACGCAGTCGCTGAGGTCGAGCTCCTCGCCGTAGCTGTACAGCGTCTTGGGCGGAGTGACCACCTCTATCGTGACGAAAGGCTCGAATCTTTCGGGCGGGATGTACTCTATCTCGGGTGAATTCTTGCCTCTGAGAGCCCAGTACTCGCCCTGCAGGCCGTCGGGGTAGACCTCGTAGAGCAGGGGATTTGTGCTGGCAGGGTCGGACATATAGATATCGTCGCCTTTGACTCCGCGGATGTATACCCAGTGCCAGCCGCCGTAAGCGGTATTGACGCGGGCGATGAGGTACCAGCCGTTTTCGATGAGGCTCTGCACCTCAGCGGCGACCTTTGACTTGTCAACGATCTCCTTCGTGACCTCCTCGCCGTCCTCGTTCTTCTCTGTTACCTCAGTCTTGTCCTCTACGCTCTTGAGGGTGGTATCATATCCCCATTTTACGCTCGGGACGAGCTTCTGTATGTCGAGCCAGCTCTTTATTGCTCCGCCCTCCGAGAAGCCGTCAACGTCTGTATAGCCCGCAGCGAGCACGCCGGGGTTGAAGTCCTCGGGCTTTTCGATATTGAGCTTCTTCATCGCGGCTTCGTCGAGCGAGCCCGAATCCATTACCATTATCGCAAGCGAGGTCACAAGGCAGCCCGAACGTCTTATTGTCGTCGCGCCCATCGGAGTCTCGCCCCAGCGCTCGTCCATCTGGCTCCACGTGAGGTATTCCTCCTGCTTGTAAGCCGCCTGCGACGCCGGAAGCGCCGCTGTCATCGCGCATACAGCCGTGAGAACGGCTGCTGCCGCGCCGATAAGTTTTCTTCCAAGAGTTCCATGCATATCAATTACCTCCTTGCGGGGATCTTTTGAGTTTGCGTTTTTTCTTCTTGCTTTCTTTCAGTGCTTCGTAAGCGGCGAGATAGTCCGCCATAGCCTTGTCCCTGTCGGCTTCCGTCATCGGGAGCCCGCCGTAAGCCGATTTGCCGAACAGCTCCCTTGTGGCGGATATGTCCGCGCCCGAGGCAGCCGCTATTATTTCGGCAGCTTCACCCGCGGTGTTGGTCGCAGGTATGCCGTAGAGCCTGCAAAGCCTGTGCATAACTGCAGCGACTGCCTTGTCGGGCTGGCGTCTGCAGTTCATGAACATGAACAGCTTATGCGTCAGATACGGCATAACTACGAGCAGCAGCAGAGCTATCGCCGCTATCACGAGCATTACAAGTCCCGCCTTGGAGAGGAGCTCTGTTGTGGAGGTCTTTTCCTCGGTCTTTTGCTGCAGATTCGAGAGGTTTGACATCGTGGGCTCGAAGGTGACCCAGCCGTAGCCTTTGATGTAGAGCTCGGGGAAGGCGTGACCGTCGTTTGCCGAGACAGAGTAGGTGTCCTTTTCTCCCGCGACCTTTTGCTGCATGAGGTAGCCCTCGCAGTAGCGGGCGGGTATGCCTGCGGCACGCGCGAGCATTACCATAGCCGTTGCATATTCCACACACACGCCCGTTTTGGTCGTGAAGAGGAAGTCGTGGACGTTTTCTCCCTGTGCCTTCTGGTATTTGAGGTCATAGTTGTAGCCGTTCGTAACGAAGTACCACTCTATTTCCTTAGCCTTTTCAAATTCGGTGTCGCAGTCCGCTGTTATCTGCTGTGCAAGGTCGTATATCCGGGAATCGTTGCCGTAGTCGAGCAGAAGTGCGGTGTAGTCGTTGTAAAATGCGCTGTTGAGGTCGAGGACACTGCGGAAATGCTTGGTCTCCTCGTCGGGACGCCATACGTCGAGCACGTCGTAAGCGTCCTCGAGCATGGTGCTGTAGTCGTCGATGTCCGCCAGCACCTGCACGAGAGCACGGTTGTCCGCGTTCGCGAGTACGGTGGATGGCATATAGTCGAACTCGAACGAATCCTCGATATAGAATTTTTTATCGGTGGTGAACACGGTCCCCGCTCTGCTCAGAACCAGCTCGCCGTCGAAATTGGTAGCCGTAAGAGCTGTTGCGCCCTGCGGTACAGGGACTGAATCCGCGCCGTTGACCACGCCGTATCGCGTGGTGATGGCGGCTTTTTCCTTTGCGGGGTAGGTGAGCGTCTTTCCCGCATAGCTTTCAAGTCCGTATTTTCTTGCGAAGTCGCTGTCCTTTTCCGCGGCAAAGAATACCGCATCGGCGACCTCGCCGTTGAAGTCGATATCAAACGTGTTCTCGCCGAAGTTGCGGTAGTAGGAGTCGATATCGCTCGTTTTCCAGTTATCGGCGGTGAAGTCGTATGTGCTGAAGGTAGCTGTTTTCAGCCTCATTGGCTCGCCCGCTTTGATGATGTAGTGCGGTATATTGCTCTGCTTGGCGCGGAACTGCTCGCCTGTGGACGTATCACGGAATACATCGAGCATCTGGTTGAGACGGTCGGTGAGCTTGTCGGCGTTGATGAGCGATTCGAGTATGGTACGGTCTTCCTGAACGACGGGCTTCGGGAACAGGGTCGAGAACAGCGCGAACAGCATGGTGAATACCGCCACCGACTTCCACGCCTCGCCCTTGTTGACGAAGACCTCCTTCTCGGAGCTGTGAAGCTGCCTGAACGTTACCATCATCAGCACATATCCCACCGCGAGGGCGATTATGTAGCCGATGGGCATCTTCTCGTATTCCTTACCGTATATGGTGAAGGGGATTATGAAGATGAGGAAATTCATGAATATCCTGTACCGCACCCGCGTGAAATAGTACACTACGGAGAGCATGAAGAACAGGAACAGTATGAATATCGCGAGGGTGTACCACTTGTTGTAGCGCACCGAGTCCTGAGGCGTGAAGAACCACAGGCTCCACGAGATGGGGTAGTCGATGAGTCCCGTTTCCATGCACTGAAAAGCGGAGACTGCGCCTCCGATGTACAGCATGGTACAGGCAAAGAAGCCGAGTATGTGGTGCTTGTAGGCAAAGTCGAATATCCTGAATACCACCCAGCCCGATATGTAGGCGAGCACACCGTAGGCGAGCGCAAGGCTGCTGCGGTAGTGGTACATTATCGACATTATCAGCAGCACAGTATATAGCAGTACGGGGTCGGCGAGCGTCCTTATAAGGAACGCCTTCAGACCGCGTTCGTTGTTTGCAGTATCAGTCATTTTTTATACCATCTTAAAGTTATTGTCGCCGTCGAGATACCACATCGGGAAGGAAGTGAGATTGCGGCTTGTCGGAGACACGCCGATGAGGCTCACGTTGTCGTCTTCCTTGACGGCTTCTGCTATGGCGTCTATCTCCGTGCCGCAGTCGGTGGACGCGATAACGCACGCGCATACCGAGCCTGCGTACATACCGAGGTCGATGCGCTTGTCGGGAACGACCCTGACGGCGAGTATCTTCAGCAGGAGCTGTTCGGGATATTCGGGGTTGTCAACGCTCTCGGCGGTGATATCTCCGCCCGAGCCGCGGTATATGAGAGTAGACGCTATGCCCTGATTCACAAGGAGCGACAGCAGACCGAATACCGAGCGGATTATCTGCTCCTCGCCGAGGATAGCCTCCTCGGGCGCAGTCCGGCTGTTCCTGTACAGGTCGAGCACTATCATCGGCTGTACCGAGGCGACTGCCTCGTCGAGCCTTACCATAAGCTTGTCTTTCTTCGAGGAGAGCTTCCAGTTTACGCGCTTGAGCGGGTCGCCGTGCACGTATTCGCGGTGCTCATAGCCGGGGGAGGTGTTGGCGGAGAACATCAGCGCCGTGTCGTTTTCCTCCTCCTCGTCGCTGGTGAAGACGACGTCGGCAATGCTCCTGAAGAGCTGTGAGGAAGCCTTTATCTGCGGTATATCGGGGATTACTCCGACGCTTATCGGCGAGGGGATATCCTGCGTGAGTGCGAAGCGCATGAATCCGAGGAAGCCGCACGAATATACGGAATCGAGCGATATCTCGCCGTTTCCGCCTGTAACAGCGTCAACTGTGTAGGTGAATGTCTTCTTGTCGTCGCGGGCGAGCGATACGCGGTAAAGCTTCTCGCTCTGTCCGAAGACCTCGCTCGCACGGGGAGTTATCTCGACTATGCCGAGCGGAAAACGTCCCGTCTTCTCGAGGGTGACGCTCACTGCGAGCTTGCTGCCCTTCTGCACGTAGCCGTCGCAGTTCAGGCTGACCTTTATGCGCTTTCTCGCGTAAGCCGCGAAGAACAGCGATATCAGTGGGGCAAACACCGTGAATGCAACGAGTATCATACCCATTTCACCGTCGATATAGAAGGTGAAGATGTACAGCAGGAAGGCTACCGCGAGAATGGCGACTATGGTCTTGAACGTCTCCGCGAGGTTCGGTCCGAACAGCAGTATCTTACGTTGTTTCTTCTTGTCCATGAGCCTTTACATTGCGGGAACGGGAGCGTTTTCGATGATATGCTTTATGTAGTTCTCGCCCGTGCCGAATTCGCTCTTGCCCTGCGGCGAGAGGATTATGCGGTGCGCGAGCACGGAAACTGCGGCTGTCTTGACGTCGTCGGGAGTGACATACTCTCTCTCGTAGATGTACGCGAACGCCTTTGCCGCCTTGTACAGCGCGATACTTCCGCGCGGACTGATGCCGAGGGTGGCGTTTCTGTCGTCGCGGGTCGAGCCTACGAGGTCAACGATATATCTCTTCACGGAGTCGTTCACGCGGACATTGCGCACCTCCTCCTGCATGGCGATGATGTCATCGACGTGCATTGCGGGCTCCTCGATGTTGAGGATGGGGTTGTGGTGCTCGGTGCGGTCGAGTATCTTCATTTCCTCCTCTGGAACGGGATAGCCCATTGACAGCTTCATGAAGAAGCGGTCCATCTGCGCCTCGGGGAGGTGGAAGGTGCCGTAGGTCTCGACGGGGTTCTGCGTAGCCATTACGAGGAAGGGCTGAGGGAGCTTGTGGGTCTCGCCGTCGAGGGATATCTGCCTCTCCTCCATAGCCTCGAGGAGGGCGGACTGTACCTTAGGCGAGGCACGGTTTATCTCGTCCGCGAGCAGGAAATTGCACATTACGGCGCCGTCGCGGTAGATGAACTCGCCCGATTTGCCGTCGAGCATGGTAAAGCCGGCGATATCCGAGGGCATAACGTCGGGAGTGAGCTGTATGCGGTTGAACTTGCCGCCGATAGAGCGCGAGAGCGCTGTTATCATCTGTGTCTTGCCCACGCCGGGGACGTCCTCAAGGAGCACGTGACCCTCGCAGAGAAGGGCGGCAATAAGCCTTATAACTGTATCGTCCTTGCCGACGATGACCTTTCCGATGGAATCCGAAAGCTTCTGTATCTTACTGTTCATGGTTTTCCTCTCAATTTCCAGATTACGGCATAGCTGTGCCAGTATACCTTTATAATTATATCATATTTAAGCCCTTGCCGCAAGTGTTGTATATATAGATTATCACCGTGGATTTTTGTGAAAACATACAAATTTTAACTGCCGAAATTGTTGAAAACGGTAATTCTGCCGCCCGGGCTTTTCCTCACGGTTCAGTTTCTTGGAAAAAACGGAAAAATTGCGCGTTTTTCCAAAAAAACACTTGACAAGCACGGGACGTTGTGATAAAATATTATTGCCGCTTGTAAACAGGCTTTTCAAGTCATGTCTATGCGCCTGTGACAGCGAGTTTTTAAGAAAAGGCAGGTGCCATGAATGTACGCAGTTATTGAGACAGGCGGAAAGCAGTATCAGGTAAACGAGGGAGATATCATCTTCATCGAGAAGCTCGCAGCTGAGGCTGACGAGACAGTTACTTTTGATAAGGTCGTTGCTCTCGGCGCTGACAGCGGTATCAAGGTAGGTACTCCCTACGTTGACGGCGCATCGGTTGACGCTAAGGTAATTAAGAACGGCAAGGCTAAGAAGATCACTGTTTTCACTTACAAGCCCAAGAAGGGTGAGAAGAAGAAGCAGGGTCACAGACAGCCCTACACTCAGGTAAAGATCGAAGCTATCAAGGCATGATCTCTGCTGAGTTCTATCAGTCAAAAAAACAATTCCGCGGATTCCGTGTAACAGGTCACGCAGGATATGCAGAAAGCGGACATGATATTGTCTGCGCTGCCGTTACCTCAGCGTGTATGCTCGCGGCAAATATCATCACAGACGGCTTCCATATCAGGGCTGAGGCCGGTGCAGAGGATAACGTTATGCTCTGTATCACTGATAAGCCCGATGAAAAGGCTCACGCTGTGCTGGATATGCTCGTGCAGCAGCTTGATATGATACGCGGTGAATACCCGGACACTATCACTATCTCATTTTCGGAGGTGTAAATAATGATCAAGGTAAGCATTCAGTTCTTC
>CAMHBN010000007.1 GCA_946183385.1 uncultured Ruminococcus sp. | reverse complement strand
ATGGCGGAGCGGCTGCCCGACCTGCTTCTGCTCGATATAATGCTCCCCGAGGAGGACGGCTTGTCCATACTGAAAAAGCTCCGCGCGGACAGCTCTGCAAGCGGACTGCCGATAATACTGCTTACCGCCAAGACGACCGAATTTGACAAGGTGACGGGTCTCGACAGCGGCGCGGACGACTACATCACAAAGCCTTTCGGAGCAAAGGAGCTGATATCGCGTATCAACGCTCTGCTCCGACGGACGCACGGCGCTGAAAGCAGGCTCACTGCGGGCGATATCACGCTGATACCGTCGCGGCATGAGGTGCTTCGCGGCGAGGAAAGGCTCGTCCTCACGCTCAAGGAATACGAGCTCCTTGCGGCTCTGATGAAGGAAAAGGGAAAGGTCATCTCCCGCGACGAGCTCCTAAGCAGGGTGTGGGGCTACGACTTCTCGGGCGAGAGCCGCACCGTCGATGTGCACGTCCGCACGCTTCGCTCGAAGCTCGGCGACAGCGGCAGTATCATCGAGACAGTCCGCGGAGTTGGCTACAGGGTAGGTGACGGCAGTGACTAAGAAGATCTTCCTCAGTATCATAACCGTGTCGTTTCTCGCGGTGACTGCGGCGATAATCCTGCTCACGGGCATATCGTACAAATACAACGCGGCAAGCGCCGCCGACAACCTGCGTCAGAGCTGCACGATGATATCGTCGGCGGTAGAGCAGAGCGGCGGGAAATATCTCGACACGACCGACTTCGGCGCCCTGCGCGTGACGTGGATAACCAAGAGCGGGCGTGTCATCTTCGACTCAAAGCAAGACCCCGACAGACTCGACGACCACTCCGACAGGCAGGAGATAGAGGAGGCTATGCGGGCAGGCGAGGGCGAGTCCGAGCGCTACTCCGACACGCTGATGACAAAGACTGTCAACCATGCGCACCGCCTTTCGGACGGGTCTGTTATACGAGTGTCCGACGTGCAGAGCTCGTTCCCCGCGCTGCTGCTGAAAAATCTCCAGCCGCTCGCGGTGATGCTGACGGCTCTTGCGCTGTTCTCGCTGGCGTCGGCAAGTATAATCTCGCGGCACATCGTCCGCCCGATAAACGACATCGACCTCGACCACCCCAAGACCGAAAAGAGCTACAAGGAGCTCGCTCCCCTGCTGAAGAAGCTCCGCAAGCAGAACGGCAGGGTCAACAAGCAGATGATAGAGCTGAAACAGAGCCGCGAGCAGTTCAGCCTCATCACCGAGAGCATGAGCGAGGGACTCATCGTAGCCGACCAGAAATCGAATATCCTCACGAGCAACTCCAGCGCGTATACTCTCCTCGGAGCGGAGAAAAACGAGGGCGACCACACCGTCTTCTCGCTGTGCCGCACCGAGCAGTTCCGCCGCTGCATACAGGACGCCATGGGCGGCAGACGTGCGGAGTGCCTCATCAGTACCGATGGCGGCGAGCGCAAGGTCATCGCCTCGCCCGCCAACAGCCACGACACCGTAAACGGCATAGTCGTGTTCGTGCTCGACGTCACCGAGCAGCAGCAGCTTGAGACTATGCGCCGCGAGTTCACGTCGAATGTGTCGCACGAGCTGAAAACGCCGCTCACCACCATCTACGGCATATCGGATATGCTTGCGAGCGGGATGGTAAAGCCCGAGGACATCAGCTCGCTCAGCAATGACATCCGCAACGAGGCTGACAGGCTCATCGTGCTCATCAACGATATAGTTTCGCTCTCGAAGCTCGACGAGGGCACCGCTCCGAGACAGGACGAGGAGGTAGACCTCTACGACCTCGCCGCCGATATAATCTCGCGTCTGAAGCTGAGCGCCGAGGAGAAGCACGTCACCGCGGAGCTCACGGGCGACCACGTCACTGTGTTCGGCAGCCGCACCATTCTCGACGAGGTGATATACAATCTCTGTGACAACGCCATCAAGTACAACAACGAGGGCGGGAGCTTCACGGTGAAGGTGTCGCATATCCCGATGAAGGCTATCGTCACCGTCAGCGACACGGGCGCGGGAATTCCCGAGAAGCACCTCGGGCGCATATTCGAGCGCTTCTACCGCGTGGACAAGAGCCGCTCGCGCAAGATAAAGGGCACGGGTCTGGGACTGTCGATAGTCAAGCACGGCGTGAGCTACCATGGCGGAACGGTACGCGCCGAGAGCGCGGTCGGCAAGGGCACGACGTTCACGGTCGAGCTGCCTATCGAGAAGCGCAAGGGCTGAGTGAGAGCTCAGAACTCAGATGTAGGGGACGCCGCCCTCGGCGTCCCATTTTTCTGCCATACGTATAATCGTTGCAGGGACGCGCATTGCGCGTCCCTGCATATGAAGACGCCGTCACGACACATCTAAAATGGTATAATCACTGAAATAATGCACTTTTATGTTGACATTTCGCCTGCCAGATGTTACAATTACAATAATAGGACGTCACAAAAAAATAATCCGACGTCCGCGAGAGGGGAAATATCCTATGAAGAATGTATTCAAGGCACTGGCTGCCGTTGCCTCGGCAGGCGCGCTGACCGTTTCAGGCGCCGCTTCGAGCTTTCAGGCAGCTCTGTCATCGCCTGCCGTGACTGCATCGGCTGTCGATGACTGCAACGACGACTGGCTCCACGCCAAGGGCAGCCGTCTGTACGACATGAACGGCAACGAGGTATGGCTCACGGGCGCGAACTGGTTCGGCTTCAACTGCTCCGAGAACTGCCCCCACTACCTCTGGAGTGCCGACGCGGACGACTGTCTCACCGAGATAGCAGACCGCGGTATCAACATCATCCGCTTCCCTATAGCTACCGAGCTGATACTGTCGTGGATGAACGGTACTCCGAACCCGGTCAGCAGCTTCTCTGCGAACGCTGACCCCGCATTCAAGATCAATGCCGATTTCTGTGCGGCTGACGGAAAAACTCCCGTTGACAGTATGCAGGTGTTCGACATCATGATGAAGAAGTGCAAGGAGCACGGTATCAAGGCTTTCGTTGATATCCACAGCCCACACACAGACAACTCGGGTCACAACTACAACCTCTGGTACGGCAAGGAAACAGCCGACGGCACTCTTGTCACCACCGACCTGTGGATAGACTCGCTGGTATGGCTCGCCGACAAGTACAAGAACGATGATACCCTCATCGGCTACGACCTCAAGAACGAGCCTCACGGCAAGGGTCAGGAGGGCAAGCTCGCTGCAAAGTGGGACGGCACTACCGACGAGAACAACTGGGCTTACGCAGCTACAAAGTGCGCTGAGGCTATCCTCGACGTAAACCCGCACGCGCTTATCCTCGTTGAGGGCGTTGAGCAGTCGATGAGCGGCGCTCAGGCAGGCGACTACTGGGGTATGCCCGACAGACGCGACAACTCTCCTTACATAGGCGCATGGTGGGGCGGTAACTTCCGCGGCGCAAGAGAATATCCCATCAAGCCCAAGCAGGGCACATCTCAGATAGTATACTCACCCCACGATTACGGTCCGTCGGTTTATGCGCAGACATGGTTCGACAAGGACTTCACCGAGCAGACTCTCCTCGACGACTACTGGTACGATACATGGGCGTACATCAACGCTGAGGACATCGGTCCCGAGCTCATCGGCGAGTGGGGCGGTCACATGGAGGGCGACAACCTCAAGTGGATGACGCTTCTCCGCGACTACATGATAAAGCACCACATCAACCACACATTCTGGTGCCTGAACACCAACTCGGGCGATACCGGCGGACTCTGGGACAGCCTCGGCTTCACAGCGGCTACGGGTACGACCATCGCATGGAACGAGCCCAAGTACAAGCTCTTCGAGGAGGCTCTCTGGCAGACATCTTCATCGGGCAAGTACATAGGTCTTGACCACCAGCGCGCTCTCGGCAAGAACGGTATCTCGCTCAACGAATTCTACAGCAAGTACGCCAACTCCGAGGGAAGCAACCTCGACGGCGGCAAGAAGGGCAGCGGTACTCCCGTAACAGCGGAGATATCGAGCTCGACAACTACTGCATCCAAGACTGCAATTTCAACGACCACTACCACAAGCAATGTAAAAATGGTAAAATGTGAGAACTGCGGCAAGGAGATACTCGAATCCGAAGCTATCTACGGACCTCTCGGCTTCCCTGTATGTCAGGAATGCTACGATAAAGGCGTTTACATCGGTACAGCAGCTCCGCCTCCCACTTATACAACTTCCACAACTACCACTACCACCACGACTACCACAGTTATCGTCAGTAGTAGCAGCAGTACTACTAAGCCTGATATTACTGATAATGTTCTTTACGGGGATGCTAATCTTGATAAGAAAGTTACGGTCGCGGACGCGGTAACGATTCTCCAGTTCATCGCAAACGGCGACAAGTACAAGCTCAATGACGAGGGCAGAAAGAACGCTGACTGCTACGCTCCAGGCGACGGCATAACAGCAATGGACGCCCTTGCGATACAGCAGCTCGACGCGCAGATCCTCGGCGCACTTCCCGTGAATCCGAGCATAGCATAAAGAACTTCATAACGATAAAAATCCCGCTTTACAGCGGGATTTTTATTTTATTGACACGGAATAAACGCCGTGATATAATATATGTAAGAGTACTGCATAACGGTAGGCGGTTCTATTCTTCCCTCGGAAACGGGGGGGCGTTAAGATGACTATATTGGAATTATTAACTTTTCTGTTACTTATAGAGCTTAACAATAACAAAAAGAAATAACCGCCCCACTTCCACATGGGCGGTTATTTCTATATAACTATAAATGAGGGAGAACCGCTTATCGCAGTACTCTTTATTTATATTATAGCATAAATTCAGAAAATGTCAATAGGCAGCCGCATTTTAACGATAAACGATAAATAATTATCGTTTATTTTGTACAAGAGTGGTATGTTTTGGAAGCAGCATTTATATGCAAGCATACAATAATTATCGTTAAACGATAAATAACTATTGACAAACGTTAATATCCGTGGTATTATATGCTCAACGGAGGGAATAACAAATCCCTCCACCGAAAAAAGGAGGAAATTATTATGAAAAACTCAAACATGAAAGCTATCAACGGAATCGGCAAGGCTTGCTCGATCATCAGCACTATCGCCTTCATCTTCTGCATCGTGGGCTTCGTAAGCCTCATAATCGTAGAGATAGGGATACTCGCTTTCCCTATGGACAAAATTAAGCTCTCGGGCAATGCAGATGCAGTAGTCACAGTCGAAGCGGAAGACATGGATTTCGGTATCAAGACTGCCAATTACCACTTCAGCGAAAATAACCAGAACGGTTTCCGTGTCGACGTTGACCAGGAGGGAATCACTATTTCGGACGATAAGATCGACTTCGGCGGTATCTGGTCACTCGATGTTGACGAGGTAGAAACCAGTGATAACGGCGCAACTTTCAAGCTCACAGGCGATTTCGGCGAGTTCGACAAGGGTGCGATAAAGCGCAAGCTCTCGTTAAAAATGCTCGAAGCATTCATCTCTATCGTTGCTACAGCCGTAACTCTTTTCTTTGCTCGCCGTGTATTCAAGGAGCTTTCAAAGTGCGAAACTCCCTTCACCGATGACATCGTAAAGAAGATGAAGGTGTTCGGCTGGGTAATGATAGGCTACGGAGTGCTCACAAGCCTCAACCTCACTACGATAGTAGCAGGTCTCGCAGTCCTCATGCTCGGCTACGTATTCGCACACGGCAAGGACCTCCAGCAGGAATCCGACGAGACTTTATAAGGAGGTGCGGTATATGTCGATAATCCTCAGACTTGACCGCGTCATGGCGGACAGGAAAATGAGCCTTAACGAGCTGAGCGAGAAGGTAGGCGTGAGCAACGTCAATCTTTCAAAGCTGAAAACAGGCAAGGTCAGTGCGATACGCTTCTCCACACTTGAGGCGATATGCAAGACCCTCAGCTGTCAGCCCGGCGACCTGCTCGAATTCATTGACGACGGCGGCAGCGAGCTCGCCGACACGCAGCAATAAAAAGGCGGGACACCATATGGTGTCCCCTTTTTTTGTGCGTGCTGCGCCTTGACATCGGCAGCACGATGTGGTATGCTTAACTCATAACGTAGCCGCGCAGTATGCGGATATGACAAACGGAGATGAAGGAAATGGTCGAAGTATTACTGGCAACATATAACGGCGCGAAATATCTGGAAGAACAGCTTCGTTCCATTCTGTCGCAGACATTCGGGGACTTCAGGATACTCATACACGACGACGGTTCAACGGACGGGACTGTCGGTATCATAAAGAAGTACACTGAGATGTATCCCGACAAATGCGTCTTCATCGACGACGGTAAAACGTGCGGGAGCGCGGCTAAAAACTTCTTTCATCTGATAGGATGCGCTTCGACTGAGTACATAATGTTCTGCGATCAGGACGATGTCTGGCTGCCCGAAAAGATAGAGACTGCATACAAGGCAATGACAAGGATCGAAAAAAAGGCGAGCAGGGACACTCCCGCATTGGTGTTTGCGAACTATCGGATCGTTGACGAGAAGCTGAATGATACCCATTTCAACGAGAGAAACAATCAGATCAGCAGATACAGGCTGGACTTCTCTCATCTCCTTGTGCAGAATTACGCAACAGGCTGCCTGATGATGTGCAACAGGGCGCTGTATTCGATGTGCGGCAGATACGATGAAAGGATACTTATGCACGACTGGTGGCTGGCTCTTATCGCGGGCAGCTGCGGAGTCATCAGGCATATCCCCGATGTTGTCATGCTCTACCGCCAGCACGGAGACAACGAGGTCGGAGCAGTTGACGTGAGATCGCCCCGATATGTTATTGATAAATTCTTCGATAAGAAGACAAGGGATATGAAGTACCTGTATCTGTATCAGGCAAAGCTTTTCCGTAAAAGATACGGGGATAAACTGAAAAGGGAAAGAGCGGAGCAGCTGAACGGCTTTATTTCCATGTACAGCAAACCGTTCAAGGTGCAAAGGGCGTTCTGTCTCATAAGGGGACAGTATCTGAAAAGCGATCTTGTAAGGATAATAGGTCAGCTCTGGTATATCTGAGCTTTCGGCTGAGAGGGAGAGTCTATGGTCTCGATAATAACTGTCGTGAACAATAAAGAAATATACGATGAATGGTTGGGACCGAGCGTGGCAGCGCAGGAGGGCATCGACTTCGAGACGGTCTGCATAGACAATACAGGCTCCGAGTTCGACTCGCTCCGGAAGGCGTACAACAAGGGCTTGGAGAGAGCAAAGGGCGACTGGCTGATGTTTGTCCACCCCGATGTAAGGTTCATGCAGAGCGATTTCCTCAGGGGGTTCATCGGGCTTGCCGAGAAGAAGCAGGCGGAAGATCCCTCGATACAGCTGTTCGGAGTGGCAGGGGTGGAGGAGAAGGAATTCAGGATTGAGAACTATATCTCCCGCATAGAGCACGGAGTGCCGCCGATAATGATACCCGACCACTTCAACGGAAGAGACTGCGTGACCGTCCAGACTGTTGACGCGTGCTGCTTTATCATTAGAAAGGAGACTCTTGAAAAATACGGCTTCACTGACAAGCTTGAGGGCTTCCATCTCATAGTTGAGGAGTTGTGTGTGCGCATGAAGGAAAGCGGCAGCTTCTGTGCGGTGCTCCCCGTAAAGCTGTGGCACCGTTCGAGCGGCGCCTCCCTTGACCGCAGGTATTTCCTGAATGCGATAAAGCTTATAAAGATGCACCCCGGTATGAAATACTTCAATACAACGACCATGCACGGGAATATCGGCTTGTACTACAAGCTCAAGCTGAGGTACTATATCGTAAGGCATGAGCTGACCTCGTTTCACGAAAAGCATTTCAAAAAATCGTCTTAACAAAGCTCCGCGCTCGGCAGTGCGGAGCTTTTTTCGTTTTTGCGGCGGCTGTGATAATCCCGTCATCTTCGGGCATACTATCCCCGAGGTGAGAAAATGACACGGAATGAACGTGAAAAGCTCCCGATACCCTCGGGACTGCGCGACAACATCGCAATGATAAAGGAGCTCTCGGGCGGCTCGTCGGACGTGCTCGTAAACGAGTTCACCACAGGTGGGATAAGCTGTGCGCTGATCTGCTGCGAGGGCATGGTCTCGTCGCAGACAGCCGCCGAGATGATACTCACGCCCGTCACGGGCATAGCTCCGCAGGGGAGCGCCGCCGAGCTCTTCCGCTATATACAGACGAATCTGCTGCTCTCGACCGACCGCCCCGAGGCGCACGACTACGACGCCCTCTTCCGCCTGCTGAATTCGGGATTTGCGGTGCTTATCGCGGACGGAGCCGACTTCGCCCTCGCATTCGGAGTGCAGGGCTACGCCTCGCGCGGCATACAGGAGCCCGCGGGCGAGGGCAACATCATGGGCAGCCACGAGGGCTTCACCGAGACTGTCCGCACGAATATGTCGCTGATAAGGCGGCGGCTGAAATCGCCCGAGCTCGTCATGGAGCTCATGGTCAAGGGCGAGCGCAGCCGCACCGACATCTGCCTGTGCTATATGCGCGACCGTGTGCCCGTCCGACTGCTCGACCGCATTCGCCGCTCGCTCGACGGGATAAAGCTCGAATCGGTGCTCTCGACGGGCTATATCCGTCCGTTTCTGGAGAAGCAGAGCTTTGAGCTGTTCAGCTCTGCGGGCGTGACCGAGCGCCCCGACGTGCTGTGCTCGAAGCTGATAGAGGGCAGGGTCGCCGTTCTCGTGGACGGCGTGCCCTACGCGATAACCGTGCCGCGCCTGCTCTGCGAGAGCTTCCACACCCTCGACGACTACGCCTACAAGCCGTACTACGCGGTTTTCGGCAGGTGGCTGAGGTACGGGGCGTTCATCATCGCGGTGCTGCTCCCCGCCGTGTACACCGCGATAGTCATGCACCACCCCGAGCTCCTCAACAGCACGCTCCTCATGCTCCTTGCAGACGCGGAAAAGGACGCGCCGCTCCCGATACTGGCGGAGGCACTGATAGTCCTGCTGATGTACGAGATGATACGCGAAGCAGGGATACGCCTGCCCAAGCCCGTCGGCGGAGCAGTGAGCATAATCAGCGGACTTATCATCGGCGACGCGGCGGTGAAGTCCGGGCTGGTGAGCACGCCGCTCCTCACGATGACGGCGCTCGCGGTACTTGGCGGACTCGTCGTCCCCGACCTCGCGCCGCAGGTGACTGTGCTAAGGCTCGCATTCCTCGTTGCAGGCGGGATAATGGGCGTGTTCGGGATAAGCCTGCTCGCGTGCGCGGTGCTGACAAACATCTGCGCGACCGAGGACTACGGCTTTCCGTTCACAGCTCCGCTGTCGCCGTTCACGGCGGCTGGCACGGGCGACACGGCGGTGCGGCTCGGCATGAGGAAGATGCTCCGCCGCGGCTTCACAGTGGAGGCTTACCATGAACAGGATAAGTAAGCTTCAGCTCGCGGCGATAATGCTCATCGGGGACGCATTTGCGCTGTTCTGTCTGCACTGCGGGATATGCGTGATGACGGCGGTCGGATTCGCGGCGGGCAGCCTGATACAGCTCTTTCTCGCGCTCCCCCTCGCGAGGCTTTACGACCGCGGACACACCCTCGCCGACTGCGGCAGAGCGGTGCGCCTTGCCCTTCTTGCTTATGTGCTGATTTGGGGAGGCAGTCTCTTCGCCATGCTGTGGCAGACGAGCTCCGTCATCTATATCCCATACGAGGATTCGGGCTTATGGGGCAGACTCCTCACGGGCGGGCTTATCGCGGCGGTGTGCGTGTATGTGTCATCGACGGGGATAAAGGCGCTCGCGCGTTCGGCTGTCATAGCGGCGGGACTCGGAGCGGTCTGCGTGGCGATAGTTGTCGTCAGCGCGGGGATACAGTCCGATATGAGCAATATCCTCCGCCCCGCCGGCAGCGATCTCCCGCGCGAGCTGATACACGGCTTCGCGGCAAGCGGCGGGCTCGGGAGCTTTGTCGTCCTGCTCGGCTTTACCGACGGTGACAGGACGGACGCCGCCGCTCTCTATTTCACCTGCAAGGCGGTGCTCTCGTTCGTGGTGCTGTTCACGGCTGTAATGGTGACGGGAGGGATAATGGATGTGCTCGATTTCCCCGTAGCGTCGGCGGCACAGCTCTCACAGCCCTTCCCCGTCCAGCGCACGGATTCGCTCTTCCTGACGGTTTTTTC
Source organism: uncultured Ruminococcus sp. (assembly GCA_946183385.1). Lineage (GTDB taxonomy): Bacteria > Bacillota > Clostridia > Oscillospirales > Ruminococcaceae > Ruminococcus. Next base: position 8,055 of record CAMHBN010000007.1, on the reverse strand, counting down.
GGTGTTCGCAGTGTACACGGCGGCGGTGCAGGCTTCGGCGGCAGAGTACCTTGCCGCGCTGACGATACCGCGTCTGCGGCGCTTCAGGTGTACCCTTGCCCTCGCGGTGATGGTCGCGGTCGGAGCGTTCATCGGCTCGCCGTCGGAGAGCACAGGACTTTACGCGGCGGCAGGACTTGCGGCACTTCTCGCTGTGCCCGCGGAATCGTTTTTCAGAGGAGGTGTACTGAAGCATGAAAAGGCTTAGATTCGCGCCCGTACTGCTCGCGGCGGGACTTCTCACGGGCTGTGCCTCGGACGGCAATGTCAGCGACAAGAGCTACCTCCGCGCGGCGGTCATCGGCAGTGACACGGTAACGCTCGCCTTCTTCTCAGACGAGGACGAACCCGTGACCGTCGCGGCTGATTCGCCCGAGGCGGCACGCACGGCGGCGGAGCTCGCGGGCGGGCACAGAATATTCACGGGCTACACGGAGCTGATAGTCCTCGACGGCTGTGACAGCGCCGCAACGCTCGATTTTATGCTGAATGAGTGGAAGGTGTCGCCGTCGTGCATCGTCGCCTGTCCCGCGGGCAGCGGAGCGGCTCTTCTCTCAGCGAGGAAGCCCGAGGAGCTCGAGGGCGCGGTGAAGGTCGCACAGGCTCAGGAGCTCCTCGGCAGGTGCGACATCGTGACCGTGCTCGGCGGGCTGCTCAGCGGCGACAGACGTGCGGAGGTGCCCGAGCTCTCGCGGGAGGGCTTTGTCGGGAAGGTGACTATCGAATAAATGTCCGCACTTGAAAAATGTGCTGATATGTGGTAGAATAGGCAGTAGCGAACGTCAACAGCTTGATTTTCGGATAAAACGGGGCTTCGGCTCCGATACATAAGGGAGCATAACTATGAAAACTGCAACAAACTGCGAGACCTGCACCAACTACGTCTACGACGAGGACTGCGACTGCTACGTATGTATGGTAGACCTCGACGAGGACGAGATGGGACGCTTCATACAGGGCACTAACTACGCCTGTCCGTACTACCGTCTCGACGACGAGTACGGGGTAGTCCGCCACCAGAACTGATTTTTCGGCTGTCGCGATTCTTACGGTGCTGAAATGAACTCATTTTCTCCGTTTATTCTGCATATATATTATTGTCCGCAGAACAGACGAAGGAGTGATGCACTTGAAAATACCACCCGCTCAGCGGGCAGTCACGCTCGGACGATACATACTCGACAACAGGGCGACCGTCCGCGCCGCCGCGAAGCAGTTCGGCATATCAAAGAGCACGGTGCACAAGGACGTCAGCGAGCGGCTGAAAAAAGAAGACCCCGAGCTGTATGCGCTCGTCAGGGACGTACTCGAGGTGAACAAGCAGGAGCGGCATATCCGCGGAGGGCTTGCCACGCGTGAAAAATACAGGGAAATAGCAAAGCACAGGAGGGGATACTGAACGTATCCCCTCTGCATATATATGAAAACAGGCGGCTGACAGCGCTGTATCCCCTGCGGAGCTGTCCACGGGCAGCACCGATGCATCACTGACGTCAGCCACTCCGGAGCGGCGGCTGTCACACGGCTGTTTACTTCTATTCTATGCAGAAACCGCCAAAAGGCGACAAAGAAAATTATTACAATGGCAAAAAGAGCTCAGATTGTAGGGGACGGCGCGGTGTCCGCGCTGCCGATTCGCGCGGTCGCTCGTAAACTTGCTTACCGAAACAAGCGGCGGGTTTATCCCCGCGTGCCTTACCAAATTGTAGGGGCGGATATTATCCGCCCGCAGGTCTGTTCTTATGATTGCGGGCGAACACTGTTCGCCCCTACATTAATTCCGAATCCGAGGGATATTCTGTCACCGTTGTTGTGATTCTGTAACCGCTGTATACCGAACTGTATACAAACTTTGACCCGCCTGTTATTGCATTTCCCCTCGTTATGGGCTATAATGAAGTCACAGAACAGAGAGATTGACATATAGCCAACAACCGTTTCCGCGCCCAATATACCTCCGGGCGTTTCATAAACACACCTTTTCAGATAAGAGCGGCTGCCGTGGGAATACCTGCGGCAGCTGCTCTTTTTTCTGTTGATGTGCCAACCGACTACTGCGGCTGATACTCGCCAAAAATGAAATTTTTCTGCGTTGCAAAAGCTTGCAATACACAAAGTATTACTGCACTTTTGCGCCTTGATAAATCCCATTTTTGACATTGCCTCAGCCTCAGTATCCGATTGACACATCAATTATTAATTAATCAATTATTGTTAATTTTTTGAAAAGCACTTGAAAAATTCGGCAAATACTGCTATTATTATAGAGTATTGCATTTGAAAGGAAGCGCAGAATGAAAAAGCTTATCAGAAAGATAGTGTCGGTCTTCCCGAAGCCGATACGTGACCTGTATTTCAATTACGAGGACAAGTGGCTCTACCTCTTCTTCGGCGGACTTACCACCGTTGTCAGCTTTGTGGCGGCGGGCTTTGCGAAGTGGGTGCTTGAGAAGTGGGGCGGCTTCGGTGTCGATGCCGTAAGTGATATCAGCACCGTTTTCTCGTGGGTGTGCGCGGTGACGTTCGCCTACCTCACCAACAGAGTGTGGGTATTCGATTCGGAAGTCAAAGGTGCAAAGGCTCTCATCGTCGAAGGCGGCAAGTTCTACGGCGGACGTGTTTTCACCCTCGCAGTGGAATGGGTAGTTATGAGAGCCGGCTTTGCGTGGCTCGGACTGAACTACTGGGCAGTCAAGATATTCGCGAACGTGCTCGTGCTGATACTCAACTACGTCATCAGCAAGGTGTTCGTGTTCCGCAAGAAGAAGGACGCGCCCGAGAGCACAGCAGAGGAAGCCAATGGCTGATACCGTTAAAATAGGCGGAGTCGCGATAAAGCGCACTGCCGCTCTCGCTCCGATGGCGGGAGTAGCCGACAGAGCCTACCGCCTTATGTGCAAGCGCTTCGGAGCTGCGTACACGGTCAGCGAGATGGTCTCCGCGAAGGGGATATGCTACAGCGACCGCAAGACCGCGGAGCTCTGCACCGTTACGGACGGCGAGCGTCCCATGGCTGTGCAGCTCTTCGGGAGCGAGCCCGACTTCATGGCGGAGGCAGTGAAGATAGTGCTTGATTTCAAGCCCGATATCATCGACGTAAATATGGGATGTCCCGTCCCGAAGGTAGTCGGCACGGGCGCGGGCTCGGCACTGATGAAGGATATAAGGCTCGCGGCGGACATCACCGAGGCGGCTGTAAAGGCGGCGGGAGAAGTCCCCGTGACGGTGAAGATACGCAGCGGCTGGTCTGCGGACACGGTCAACGCGGTGGAGATGGCGAAGGCTCTCGAGGCTGCGGGAGCGGCGGCGATAGCCGTCCACGGACGCACCCGCGATCAGTTCTACAGCGGCAGCGCTGACATCGGCGTGATACGCGATGTCAAGCGGGCGGTGAGCATACCTGTCATAGGAAACGGCGACGTCACGGACGCGGCTTCGTGCCTGCGGATGTACGCTGAGACAGGCTGTGACCTCGTGATGATAGGGCGTGGCAGCTACGGCAACCCGTTCATCTTCGAGGAGATAGAATCAGCGATAGAAGGGCGCGAATACGTCAAGCCGACAGTCGAGGAGCGCATGAGAGTGATGCTGGAGCATATACGCCTCATGCTGGAGCTCAGTCCCAAGTGCGAGGAGCTGGCTATGCATGAGGCTCGCAAGCACGCGTCGTGGTACATGAACGGCTTCTACGGCTCGGCGAAATTCCGCGGCAGATGCTATCAGCTCTCGTCATTTTCGGAGGCTGAGAGCCTCGCAAATGAGTTCATAGAATTGCAGAATAGCAGAATAGACAAAAAATAGGCTGAAATTTCGTTAAAACTGACAAAGAACGCCCGAAGCGTGATATGTCAGTCAGGAAAATGGCTGAAAATAGGCGAAAAGCCGCCTTAATCCAATTAATTACCAAATAAAACTGACTGTAATTATACAGTTCAATCATACAATTAGTAATTGCAATCGCAAAAACAATGTGATATAATATAGTCGCGGAAGTGTACCTCCCGCGTTGAAAGGGACGATTAAGATGAAGTTGAAAAAAGGTCGTGCCGCAGCTGCGCTCGCAGCACTGGCAGTCATTCTTGTATCGGGCGTCGGCTGTGCCACAAAGGTGGTAGGCGGCTCGGGAGAAAAAGGCGGTTCGGGCGAGAACGCCGCTCCGCAGACGACTACAGAGGCTCCCACCGAAGAGCCCACGACCGAGCCTGTCCCCGAGGACAAGCGTGTACACGTCGTTGCGGCGGGTGACAATCTCATCCACTACTCGGTGTACAAGAATGCGGAAAAGCTCGCGGGACCGGGCGAGAGATTCGATTTCAAGCCGCTCTACAAGAACGTGAAATACATCGTGGAGGACGCTGACCTCGCCATCCTCAATCAGGAGACGATAATCAGCCAGAGCAACGAGATACGCGGCGCAAACGGCGGCGCTCTCCTGTTCAATTCACCTCCCGAGGTCGCAGATGCGGTGATCGATCTCGGTTTCGACGTTTTCACAATGGCTAACAACCATCTGCTCGATTTCGGAGCGGATGCCCTTGAGGAGTCCATAAACTTCTGGAACGACAAGGCAAAGGAGAATGACCTCACGGTGCTCGGTGCCTACCTCAACGAGGAGGACGCCGAGAATATACGTGTCCGCGAGGTGAACGGCGTGAAGATAGCCTTCCTTGCTTATGCGGAGCATATCAACGGCTTTGAGTTCCCCGCAGGCTGTCCTCTGCGCGTGGTGATGAACTACGAGGAGGACGTCATCGAGCGTCAGATAAAGGAAGCCAAGGAAAAGGCTGATGTTGTCATCGTTTCCGCTCACTGGGGAGTCGAGGACACCCACGAGGTCTCCGAGGACCGCGTGGAGCTCGCAAACAAGATGGTCAACTGGGGCGCGGACGTGATACTCGGCTGCCATACCCACACCGCGGAGACTATGGAATGGATAACCCGCGATGACGGCACTAAGGGCTTCGTCTACTACTCGATGGGCAACTTTATCTGCTGCCAGACCGATAACTTCAACCTCGTCGGCGAGATGCCCGACTTCGACATAGTCATGAACGGCGTCACAGGCGAGATAACGCTCGAAAATGTGGGCGCTATCCCGAATATTATCCACTACGAATCGCCCGATTTCGCAAATCTGGCGGTATACCCGTACAGCAAGTACACCCCCGAGCTCGCGGCAGTGCACGGAGTACCTTATGCGATACCTCAGGGCACCTATACGAGCTTCAGCTGGGACATACTTAATGATATAATTAACGAGAGTATGCCTGCTGAATTTCAGAAGCTGGACAAATAATAAATTTGTTCATATTCTGTTCATAAAGGCGATTTCACGGGGGTTTACAGACAATTTTTCGATTGTGCAAACCGTGCAAAAAACAGGTGGAATGTTTATATAAAATACCAAAAAGGGAATAAACCTATTTACTTTTTTTCTGACCTGTTATATAATGAAATCGTGAATAAATATGGATTATGGGATTACCATCTCATCACGGCAGTATGATCAGTCGGACGACCGATCACTGTTTTGTGTGCGGACGGGCTTCCGTGTGCGGCGTGGACATACTCCGCAGGTTGTACGGACAGCTTTTTCGGACACGCACCGGATGTTTGTTCATGTCACGATTTTCATTGACCGCAGCCCCGGGGGCTGCACCATGAAACACGATATAATAAAAGGGGCACCTGTTCCTTTGTTATATAACTTTATTAAGAAGGAGGAAAAAATCATGAAGACAAAAAAGATAGTCATCGGAGCTATGGCTGCAGCGATGCTTTCACTTTCAGTATGCTCTATCGCTCCCGCAATTGCTGCTGACGAAACAGTGCAGATTTCCGCCAGCAAGACTAACGCGGAGGCAGGAAAGGAGTTTACAGTGGACGTTTCACTGTCTGACATCCCCAGTACTGGACTCCAGTGCTGCAACTTTGCTATCAAGTACGATTCGAAGGTTCTCAAAATCACTGACATTAAGGCTGGTGCGCTGGCAGGAAGTGTAAGCGGTGATTCATCATCATCCATGCTTCCCAATTTCGGCAACTATTCGCAAGAGGGGCTTATCAGCGTTGCATGGTCGACATCAGTTGATGATTCGTCCAAGTGGCTGAAAGGCGAGGGCGTGTTCTGTACGATCAGCGGTACCGTTGCAAGCGGTGTGGCTGACGGAACAGTTTCCGAAATTTCGATCGTTCCTACTGACCGTGAGACATACTCGGGTTCGGGTGTGAAGAACACAGAATTCGATTGTGGTTACCTTAAAGATGGCGCTAAGGTAAGCTACAAGGTCAAGGCAAATGCCGGTAGCGTAACAGTTGGCACAAAGACTGAGACCACAACGACTACTACAGCTACAACCACAGCTGCACCTACAACACAGGCTACAACAACTGTGACAACTGCAGGTACAACAGAGGGCGGTTCAACTCTTGAAGTTTCACTCAAGGGCGATGCTAACGTAGACGGCAAGGTTACAATCGCTGATGCAGTAGCTATTCTCCAGTCTATCGCTAACAAGGATAAGTACGAGCTCAAGCCTCAGGGCAAGGTTAACGGCGACGTTGACGGCACTGCAGGTATCACTGCGAACGACGCACTTACGATCCAGAAGTTCGACGCAGGCGCTATTACTAAACTCTAAGCGAGATAAGACATCCGAAGATTATCTGATTTGTCCCCCTTACAAAGGAATACAAACCCAAAATCATAAGTTATTAATAGGCGTAAAAACCTAAAGAAAGGAATTATTACAAATGAAGAAACTTATTTCTGCAGCTGCTTCACTTGCTATGGCTGCATCGATGGTAAGCTCAGCTGTTCCTTTTGTGACAGGTGCTGCTGACTCTTCCAAGGGCTTCGAGCTCCGCACTTACCTTGATGTTAACGGTAAAGAGGTAAGTTCAACAATTTCCGCTGACGCTATCGCAGCCGGCGACGTTACTATCCCTGTAGGTCTCTTCCTCACAGAGGGTACAAACGATTCACAGACTCTTTCCGCTCAGTGGACAGTTAAGTCATCTGACGGTGATGCTTCCAATACTTACGTAACATTCGTTAAGCATGAGGCAGGCAGAGACTACTTCAAGTCTGCTCAGGAGGTTACTCTCGCAGACGGAAGCAAGGGCAGCACCAAGAATCTTATCGGTTTCGCAGGCAAGATCGTTAACGACGACGAAGACGGAGATTACTTCTCGCCTACAGTTAAGGGTCAGTGCTTCGCAGAGCCCAAGTCTGATTCTGCCGGCACACCCAACGCATTCGCTTCAATTGCTATGACAGGTCCTACAAGCGGTACATATAAGTGGTCGGGCGCTAAGTCTGATTCTTATCCTGTATACGTTGTAGATGTAGTATTTGCTAAGGGCACACCCGCAGGTACATACTCCATCGACTTCTGTAAGTATGCTCCCGATGCAGATTATCCTGACAACAGAGCATGCATGATCGAGACTGCAGGCGGCAAGATGACTGACGCTAACAGCAAGCTCACACTCAAGGGCATCGATATCACAGTAGGCGGCGCATCTGCAGGCACAACAGCTTCTACAACAGCTGCTACAGCTGCTGCTACAACTACAACAAAGGCTGCTACAACAACAACTCCCAGCGGCAGCACAAGCAGCGAAGTTGATGAGAAGTTCATCATCAAGCCCGCTAACGCTTCAGTAGCTCCCGGCGGTACAGTTACAGTCAACATCATGTGCGAGAACGGCAGCAACCGTAAGGCAGCTCAGTTCGTAGCACAGGTTATCGACGAGAACCTCCCCATCAAGGGCGCTACATCCACAATGACCAAGCTCAAGTGTTCTGCTGTAGCTACAGGTCCCGAGTACAACGGCATCAACGGTACATGGTACTGCGATACTCTTGATTCGGGCGAGCCGCAGGAGATCGACACCTCCAAGCCTGTTGCAAAATTTGACATCACAGTTCCCTCAAATGCAAAGGCAGGCACTTACGAGTGGAAGCTCGACAGATTCCATGTAGTTGAGAACGGCTACGATGCTATCGAGTTC